>JAJDAE010000031.1 GCA_029262035.1 Candidatus Zhuqueibacterota bacterium | reverse complement strand
TACATGTAACTTCCGAATATAATCGCCCCCGCGACCATCACTAATAATTTCATAAATCATAACTTAGAAGGAGAATGAATCATGTTGAGTAAATTTAAGAACCCATCTCTTGCCATGATAATTTTTACACTTTTCTTGGTAACCAGTATTTTTGCCGGAACCCCCAATACGGATTTGGCGAAAAAACTGGCCATGGCTGATTTGAACCATCAATTTTTACAAACTGTTCAGGATAAAGTTGAGCAGTTGGCTGTGAGCATGGAGTTTAAGCAAAGAATTGTTGATTATTCGCCGGAAAAAAAGATTGGCGCTTTTCTAAAAGCGATTGAAGAGGCCAAATCCAAAGGCATTGATACCGGTAGGCTTTTAAAGGGGCAAACCGAAAAAACGAAGGCATTTTCATCAGGGATTTCCGGGACTATTGAACTTGCAAACGCCGAAGTATTTGCTTTTGGCAGTCATGGTTTTTTTGCAGGATATACAAAAGCGGATGCTACTGGAAAATTTCGCATAAGTGGGCTAAGCGCTGGCGAATATTTTCTTTATGCGAAAAGTGAAAGCTATTATGCTTACAATCCAACAGAGGCTTCCGTAACCGCTACACAGTTTCCAGATGAGCTTAATTTAAGTATGTCTGAATTACAAGCTATCGAAATAAATTCTGGTACTACTCAAGATGAAGGTGCGATCATTTCCGGTATGGTAACAGACGCGGCGGATTCCCTCCTTACTTTTGCTTTTGTATTTGCATATAATACAGAAGACACATCATTTGCCAATTTGATTATTACGGTCTTGGGTTCCTATGAACTGGCAGACCTTGCTCCCGGCTCGTATATTCTATATGCCGATTCCTATTTTGAGTTCTCGCTTGCATTATTTGGTACTGCACTGCCATTAAATGCTCGTCTTGGGCAATATTACGAGGGCGCAGCAACTCCTGCCGAGGCCACAGTTTTAACCGTTGCTGCAAACGAAGAGCTAACCGATAGAAATTTTGTACTTGAAATGGGCGGCGCAATCAGCGGCACTGTAACAGATGAAGCTGGCGTAGCGGTAGACTCTATTTTTGTTATTGCTTTGAAAGATATCGACCTCAACCTTGATAGTTTTAGTGGCTATTTTCTGGAAAACATTGATTTGGCCGTTACCGTAGCTGATGCAAATGGCAACTACGTAGCACCTGGCTTGAGAACCGGTAAATATATTGTTGGCACACTTTCTCTTTTAAATTCAAACTTTGATGAACTTTTGGGCGACGAGGCTATATTTCTCGGTAAGCATGCCGGACGGGTTCTTGACGAATTCTATGATGGCGTGCAAAACATTTTTGACATTGGCGATGCAACCCGTGTTTCCGTAACCGAATCAAGCACAACCGAAAACATCGATTTTGATTTGGAGCTTGCCGGATCTATATCCGGTAATTTTACCGATGCCAGCGCAAGTGGTCCTGCCCTAGGCAATGGAACTGTGATTGTTTTTGATGAAGAAAGCGGACTGCCTCAACTTGCCTTCACAACATTTGACAGCGCGACAGGAGCATACTCAGCCCAGCCCCTACGCACCGGTAGTTACAAAGTTTTGGGCATTGTAGCACCGGCGGATGGCGTGCTTGGTGATTTCGGGGTAGGAAAACCATTCTACGAAAAAAATCTAATCAATCTTGCGCAACAACAGGAGGATATCCTTTATCTACCACAATTCTATGATGGCAAAGCCACCTATGACGCAGCTGATGCTGTTGCAGTAACACAGCCAAGTGCGACTGCAGGTATTAATTTTAATATGCTGCGGGCGGCGACTATTGCTGGCACCGTGAATCTTCCGGCTGGCGGAACTTTCCCAGATACTCTTGAAATAACAGTTATAGCTTTTGATAATCAAACGGGTGAACTTGCAGGATTGAGTGGTATATCTGCTGGTGAGTCCTTTAAATTATCATTGCCTGCCGGAACCTACAAAGTCGCAGCCGTAAGCCCGGTGCCAGGCGCTTCTATTTCGTATGCCGGCGGCGGCACTTCTTTTGACGATGAAAATTCAATGCAAACCACTGTTACTTTCGGCCAGACTGTTGACTTGTCAATCACACTAACTCCCGAGTTTGGAGCAATTTCCGGTACAGTGGTTAGCGATGACGATGGCGAACCGTTGCCTGGAGTACTGATACTCGCCTACGACGGTACCGGACACGCGGTATCGGGTGGAGTAACTGGGTTTGATTTTTTGACCGGTTCCCCCCTGACCAACCCGGGCGCATACTCCATAAATGGATTAGCCGATGGGAATTATTTTGTGCGTACTTTTTCCTTACTTCAATTTCTGAGTCTTTTGGATGAAGACCTTGGTGGCGATGAAGAGGCTGACCCGCTTACTCTAATTTTTGGATTGCTTGGCAGTGGTGATAATCCACTTTCCGATATCAGCCTTAACATATATGAAGATGCCTGGTACAGTGGTGAAAGTATCGCGTTTGAATTTGGGGATACTGATATTGTTTCTCTACTTGCAAGTTTGTTATTGAGCGAAGCAGATCCTGCAATCTTACAGCCATTCTTTTCAACTCCAACACCTGGCGCGATAACTGTAGCTGTTAACAGTTCGGGAGAAACCGGAGATATTAACTTCAGGCTGGCAGCAACGGATTTGAATAATTTAACCAGTGTCGAGCAATCGGAGGGGCAACTTCCTACCAACATTGCACTTGCACAAAACTACCCAAATCCGTTTAACCCGACGACAGTGATTGGTTACAAAGTACCTGAAACCAGCCAGGTGTCTTTGCAAATTTATAACGTTCTCGGTCAAAAAATTAAAACACTTTTTAAGGGTGTGAAGAGTGCAGGCGATTATAACCTGCAATGGAACGGCCTTAACGACCAAGGGCAGCAGGTAGCGGCCGGTATTTATGTCGTACGTCTGGAAAATGGAAATGCAGTGCTCTTGAGAAAGATGCTGCTGATTAAATAATTTTAGTTTTAAAACTGATATTAATATCCGGTTTCCGAAATACGGGAACCGGATTTTTTATTTACAAACCCCAGGAGACACGATTAAATAAAAAACATCAGGTTTAATCTTGCCTGGCTGACTCCAGTAGCACGGTATTTCACTGTTTTACGGTTTTTCTCAAATACCAGAGATTTGACCTAAGCTAGTTGCAGAGAATCTTTTTAAAGGATATTCAGTTCTCCATTCACACAGGGATTCCTTCAGAAATACAGTAAAAAATCAATGCGCAGATTTTTTACAATAGCAATTTTTTATAAACCACATAATAATAGCCTCAAAACCAACATAAGCCTTTCATCCGTTTATTCAAGCCATTCACTCAATTTTTCTTACCCTTTACCATACTCAACAAAACCGTCAAAAATTACAAACGTACCATTTTTGATGAATTGGGCTTTCATTAAATAATCGAGGAGGAACCATGAAACATGTTTTTTTAGTCTTCTTGCTATTTTTAACATTTGTTTTGCAGGTTAATGTCGCCAGCTCACAAGAGCTTGACGACAAAATTGTATACCACACATTTAATGGGGAGTTTGCAAAGGCGGATTCCCTCATTACTGCAGCATTACATTTAACACCCGGTCACCCCAAGTACTATTACTTAAAAGCATCTCTCTGTTTTTACGATCGTCTCTTCCGTAGTAGCGGTCTTGATAACCGCGAATTGTTGCAACTCGTTGCTGAGAATGCACAAAAAGCAATCGATTTAGCCGAAACACAAGAAAAGACCACAGAAAATAAATTTTACCTGGGTGCTTCGTATGATTTCTTGTGCCGGGCAAAATTTCTATTAGAACGTTCTGTTTTCGACGGTTATTCCGGGGCGCGACAAAGTAAAAAGTACTTAGAACAGGTGATCGAAGAAAATCCGAAACTCTATGATGCCTACTTAAGTCTGGCTGTATTGGAGTATTTTGCATCGACCAGGCTCAACTCCTGGTGGCAGGAATTCGTGGCATGGATATCAGGTATGTCCGGAGAAAAAGAAAATGCCATGGAGTACTTTCAATTAGTCGAAGAAAAGGGCAGATTACGCAAAGCTGAAGCGCAGTTTATTCTCGCCATGTTGCATAGATTTATAGAAACTGATCTCGATAAAGCTTCAGGCTATATAACCGGCTTTATCGCAAAATATCCACAAAATGTTTTTATGGCAAATACACATAAACAAATGCAATTCGATCAGCTTATCGATGAAAAAGGCATTGCATTTTTGCAGACAAATATTGATTCGCTCAGCTCACATTATGCCATTAATAACCCCGGAATTTTAAACCGAGTAGGCTACAATTTTGTAAACAAGGAAGATTTTGAGAGTGCAATTGCTGTCTTTCAATTAAATATTAACCTTTATCCAGGCGTGGCAAATTGTTATGACAGCATGGGAGAAGCGTACCTCCTCGCCGGCGATAATCACAAAGCTGTGACATATTATCAAATGGCTTTGGAGAAGGTTGAAACAGACACAACGATAAATGATACTCGGCGAGAATTTTTAAGGGAGAACATCAAAACACAATTGGGTGACCTGGATGCGACCTAGGTTTGATTTTTGAAATGTGTATGAAGCGGCCTAGGCTGACTGTTAGACTTTAGTGAGAAATTGGTGCGGATAACGATTTATTATTTATTCGCACCAGTTTTATTTGTTCCGCATTTGACTATAGCGACTGGTTTTCCCGTGTCTGATTTCTTCTTTTCCAAAATTAATGATTGGGAGGTACCTTCCGCAAATCAACCTTGCCCCTTACAAGCCATGCATTCTGAAATCCTTTTTGAACAGCCAACTTTTGCAAAATTTCCGCCTGCTCAATATCCATGAAATCTCCAACCCTAACTTTGTAAAAAGGCGCTTCAAACAAAAAATAAACGTCTTCGTCAAATTTGGCAATCGCCTCCTCTCTGCAAGATTCCGCTTCGAGCTTATCGCTGGTTTGGATAAGCTGAACGTGGTAACCGATGGTAAAATTGGTATCCGGCCGTTTGGTTTCACGCACTGAACTGCAACCATTAACCAGGAAACCCAAAAAGATAATAAGGAAGAAAAGTAAAGGCGAACGGCCGCTCGCCTTTGACAGCAATAAGTTTAAATTACCCAAATAGATCATGTGCAGTAAACGCCATACCCAACGCACCCGCTGAATCCCCGCCTTGTGCCCACTCGATTTTCGTCGTAGTTTTTTGAGGATCGATGGGGCTTTTTTTATGCATTGGCCAGCAATGTTCCTCAAAGCCTTCCATAACCCACTCCATATATTTATCACGGAATGAGGTTTCTGTCAAACCACCGCCAATAACCACTAGGCCGGGGTCAAACAAGCGCAACAAATCAGAAATGGCGTAACCAAGAATAACCCCTTGCTGTTTAAAAATCTGCACGGCAAGCGGATCGTTCTCCTCTGCAAGGTCACGCAAGCGGAATGCCTTATTTTCAATTGTTGAATCATCAGAGTTGAGTGAATGCGCTGCCCATTTTGTCTTTGCCAGCTCAATTTTCAAGCAACGGCGCAAAGCAATTAGTGAAACCCAGGTCTCAAGACAGCCTTTCAATCCACAAGTGCAGTCTGGTAGTTCACCGTCCTCATCTCGAAAAGGAACCGACATATGGCCGGGCTCAATCGCCAGGCAATTGTATCCCTCATACAACTTGCCACCGGATAAAACAAGGCCGCCACCAAGGCCGGTGCCGGGTGCTAAATAAAGCAAACCACCGACTTGTTTGCGGCGTACAGCGTATTCACCAACTGCGGCAGCATTACAATCGTTAACCATAACAGCCGGCAACCCGATATGCTTTGAAAAGGCATCCCTAATATTGACTCCAACCCAGTCTTTAGAGAGATTTGCCTGCCCCCAAATAACTCCATCGCTACTTGGACCGGGGACATCCAACCCCACGCCATTAATTGCATCCTGTGAAACGTTGGCACCCTCGGTCAGCAAACGCAAAGCATCTTCAAGCTGCTTAAAGCAAGTTTCGTAACCCTCAGTAACCCGGCTGGGGACTTCTATAATTTCACCAACTTGTCCCGCCGTTTCATCTACAAGTACGGCTTTAATTGTGCTTCCGCCAATATCAAGACCCGCAAAATAAATCGATTGCTTTTGTTCCATAACTTCTTAGATCAATACCTTAAAAATGATAAAAAAATTAGCTGGAATATAAGCTACCCAATGCACTTTTGCAAGAATATATTCCTGTATCGGGGGAGAATCTGTGGAAAAAAATGAATACACAAGGATTGAGTAACAATCCCAAAAGTTCAAATTATTCCACAAACTGCTTGGCAAAATATTTCGCGGTTAACGCTTCGCCTGTTGCATTTTTAATCAGGTCACGCCAATGGTATTTCGCACCGGGTTTAAATATTTTTTGAATCAGATATTCTCCAATGGCCTTTTCGTTGACGAAACTTTCCGTCTTTACATCGCTGCTATTCAATATTTTTTTGCAGATGTGATAATAAAGTTGCGAGGCAAGCAGTTCGCCCATCATATAATTATGGTAATAGGCGGGGTACAGGGCCATGTGTATTTTGGAAGCCCAATCTGGTGCATTTCTACCCGCCGGCTTTTGTAACAACTGGTATTTCTCAACCAACTGCCACCAGAGCGAATTTAAGTCTTGTTCCGGATTTTCATACATGTCTTTTTCAAATCGGTACATTACCTGTACCCATCGGCTGAAAACCAACTGCTCAAGACGCAGCGTTTTAAAACATTCCTCTGAGATATTCTGCTTTTCTTCATTGGAGATACCAATCATGTTTTGAAGCCAACTCGGGTTGGAGGCAAAGCGCCCAAACAGCATGGCGATGGCTTCGGTGGTAAAAGTGTGAGCCGGTTCCCGCAGCAGCCATGGCGTTTCAGGATCCTGAAATTTATCATAAACAGCATGACCATACTCATGCAGCATGGTGTTGGTCCAACTGTAATTCGGTTTAATATTGCACAGAACGCGTACGTCACCCATCTTATCAACATCCAGGCAGTAGGCATGCTGGTATTTGCTTTCCTTCTCAAACAGATCGCTTTTTTCCAGCAAATCATCGATGGGCAAATTCAGCCCTGCATAATAATCAGCGGTTAGTTTGACGATGTCCTGGTCCTTGTAATACTTGTCCAGGTTCACCGCATAAACCTGCGGCGCATCTTGAAAAAAGCGGTTCTGATAGTGCCAGGGCATGAGCTGCTCTTCCACCAGGCCATAGCGTGAAGCCAAATAGGAATCCACTTCACGCTTTGCATCACGGAAAGACGCCCTGGTTAAATCATCAAGTTCGTCAAAAAGTGTTTCGACGTCTTCCGGGTTTTGTTCGTCAAGTTCAAGCTGCATGGCGTGATAATTTTTAAAACCCAACTCAGTGGCGATTTCGTTGCGAAGTCGTACCAAATCCAGAACATCTTTTGCTACTGTCGCCCCGACTTTCTTGCTTGCCATCCAGGCATTTTCAAGCAAATCACTGCGGGTTATTGTTTTCAAAATTTCTTCAACTTCATTGTCAGTAAGCTTTTTCCCGTCTACTTCCGTACGAAAGATTGAGAATTTTTTTTCGATATTTTTTTGCATCTCAACAACACGAGTCAGCTTTTTCTCATCAATTTGTTTGGCGAGAAATGCGTTGTATAAAACATCTAACTGTCGCTTTAACAATTGATCTGTAATCACCCCGGAAGCTTTGAATTCTTTGAGCTTCAAAAAATTATCTTTACTTGAAAAAAGTTTATTGATTTGAATTTCGATATCAGCTGATTTCCGGTAATCATCCTCAGCACCCGAAATCGAGGCGTCGAAGTACGCCAGGTTATGTGCCTTTGAAAGCGGAATGATTTCAGTTTCTATTTCATTTAGAAATTTTTTAAACTCACTAACCATTGGGGATTTTTCCTCGTTACTACATGCCTGCACAAGGCAGATTATGACTATAAAACAAACAAAAAGTTTGGAGTGTTGGTTCATAGTTTCGGCTCATTTTTGTTGTAAATGAAATAAATATAAGCAGGGATAATTGCAAGCAGTTTTTGGAGGGAGATGATGAATAGAACGGGCTTAAAATAAACATCGGCATGAACCCGAAAACCGAAGTCTCCAAACCATGCCGATGTGCTCTTCCCGTTGCATGAAATATAGAAAAGTTGTGATAAATTGAAAGCCTGTCCAGACGAAAGCCTGATTTGGGCTAGCGAGGGGTTTGTTTTTATGTTTAAGACGTATGAGACATCATGATAACTCTTCAATATAAAGTTTAGCTTTGGGTTTCGGTGTGTCCATTTTTTAGGTACAATTCATATATTCAACGTTGTGTTTTTCTAGTAACGCTAATAACTCTTCGAAATCTGGTTGGATATTCATATAAAAACTTTCCTGCCTCTAAGCGGAGTTGCTCAAGAGCATGCAGTCTATATTCCGAGGCTTGTTTATGCCAAAATTGTTTGCCCACTAAAGCCTGTTTTTCATGTGTTGTATTTTTGAATACTTTTTCCATAAAATTCACGTCCGTGTGGAATGACTTGTAGTCGGATTACTAATTAGTGAACCATTAATAAACTTATGCAGAATACTTGAAATAAACGTTTGATAAGGGATACCTTCTGCGACTGCTTCTCTTTGTAAGTGGATTAGATCTCTTTCAGAGATTCTAATATTTATCCGTTTATTTTTTTTCAATGTATTCTTTGCATACTCTTTATATTTTGCCATTTCCATTTTAGCATTAGGTACAGATCTAAACTCACCTTTTTCATAGGTCTCTAAAATTTCTTTTTCTTCTTTTGTAAGCTTCATTCTATTACTCCTGTAAATATTTTTTTGTAGCCTTTCTACTTGGGATAATTGTTTTTAATAAAATAAAATCATCTGTTTCAATAAACGGTACTAAAAATGCATAGTTGTTTATATTAAGTATAAACATTCTCTGGTCTGGATACTTTTCCTTGTTTGGATGGGGAATTGTATCCAAAAGGTCACCATTCGATATACCGAAAACGACATCTTCAAATGTTATTCTACGCTCCTGCTTCAACCATTCGTTTTTTTCTTTTTCCCACTCAAATAACTTCATTGGGAAAGATAATGATTTGTGTGCCTTTTGTCAACGTTAAGTTTTCTGTTTAAAGCGAAACATTTAGTTGAGACGCCTGACGTTGGTTACTTTAAAAACAAATTCTTCGAATGTACATTTTGTTAGCACCAATGCTAAATTTTTTGCAAAAAATACAATATTGGGAATGGATCGTCCTCTTAAATGGTCTAACTCTCAAATCGACACCTCAGGCGAAGGTTCGACCTTGAGGTCGAAAAGCATCCAAGTTGAGACGGTTTTACAGGAAGCATGGATTGGCATAATAGTTGGAGTAATTATGCTGTTAAACTAAGAAAGCGATATGAAACGATTTATCCGGGCACCTTATTTCATTCTGATGTTTATAGTCCTTGCCAGCGTCATGGTTACTTCTACCCTGGTTGAATTTACCCAGAACAAGAAGGAGCTTTACGCTTTGATGTCAGAAAATGCTGAAGCAACGCTTGACGCAATTGCGCGTTCTGCTGCAATCAATTTGGAGTCAAATCAAATTTTTGAGGAAGAGCTTTCGTTCCGGCTTTTAAGTAACGCACGCATGGTTGGCAGACTTGTCGCTAACCGCAATTTAAAACAAGATGAAATAGACGAGGTTGTTGAGGAAAACCGGTTGGCGCAGTTACTCATTACGGATTCCAAAAGTAAAATTCAATTTAGCTCAGCAAATGCTACTTTGCCTGCTAATGACGTTTGGCAAAGCTTCCTCGATAGTGAATTGACCGAAACCGTTTTTGGATTTCAGTCCGGTGAATTTAGTCAGATTGAGTACTTCTCTGTTGCAGTTAAAACCGGAAAAGGGGATGTTATTTTGGCCAGCATCAACTCCGAGGAAATTATTCGTTTTCGCACAACCATTGGTTTTGGTAAGCTGCTCTCTGAAATTGCTAACAACAGATACATCGTTTACCTTGCGTTGCAGGATACCAACAGTATTCTCGTGGCCACGCAAAATGTCGATGGTTTGAATTCAATTTCCACTGATCCTTTTTTAAACCAGGCGATGTTAGAAGACAAAAATGTCTCACGCAAATTTAAGTGGCGCAACGAAACAGTTTATGAAATGGTGCGCCCATTTTACTTTGAAAACCGGGTAGCGGGCATTTATCGATTGGGTTTATCTCTGAGTGGTATTCAGGCCTTGAACGCAAGAACATTGCAAAGAATTTTTATGGTTTTCACGGTTTTGATTATTCTTGGCTGCTTACTTTTTGTCTTACTCACCATACGCCACAAATATGATGTCATTGATAAACAGTATAATTTGGTACAGACTTATTATGGCAAAATATTGCAGAATATTACGGACGGCGTGATTTCCTTCACCTCAAAAAACAAGATCAGCATGATCAACCAGGCGGCTCGAAATCTGCTTGCACTCAATGGCAAGAATTATATTGATGATGATATCTCCACCTTACCTACTGAGATTTTTTTACAAGCAAGTGCCGGAAGTCTCCAGAGTCGGGAGTTGATTTTAAGCGGAGTTCAGCCTGCAAAAACTATTTCGGTAGATTCTTCAGTAATTCGTGAGGATGATGGTGAAATTTCCACCACGATTTATGTGTTGCGCGATCTTACAGAAAAGCGCAAACTGGAGGAACAGATCAAACAGCGTGAAAAATTGGCTTCTATGGGACGGATGGCTGCAGGAGTTGCGCACGAAGTCCGTAACCCGTTGAATGCCATCAGTACAATTGTTCAGCAGTTCGCGATTGACTTTAAACCCCAAAAAAACAAAACAGAGTATGACCAACTTACAAAACTATTAAGCAACGAAGTCCGGCGATTGAATGGAATTGTCACTCAGTTTGTTGATTTTTCAAAACCGGCACAATTGAAGCTGACTGCTTTTGGTGCGAATGAGCTGTTGCAGGAAATTAAGCGGTTAACGGAAAAAGAAGCTGTGGGAAAAGGTGCTGCTGTAAAAATAAACTTCGCTGATTTGGGTACAGTTTATTGGGACCAGGACCAGATAAAGCAATGTCTATTCAACCTTACCAAGAACGCTGTTCAGGCTGTTAAGCCGGGGGGGCAGGTTTCAATAATTGCGAAAAATTGTTCCGGCAAAATAAGAATTGAGGTAGCAGATAACGGTGTTGGGATTTCTGAAAAGGATTTTAATAAAATTTACGAACTATACTACACAACCAAGCCATCGGGAACCGGTCTTGGTTTGAGCATTGTACATCGAATTGTCACAGAACATGGTGGCATAATTTCTGTTGAAAGTAAGCCCGATAAAGGGGCAAAATTTATCATTGAATTACCAAAATGGGTGGATGCATGAAAGATTTTAGAATTTTATTGGTGGATGATGAACCTGCGCAAATTACATCTATCAGGGCTTTTTTAAAACGACGGGGCTACAAAGTTGCAACCGCCGGCTGTGCCGAAGATGCCCTCGCGGTGATAAAAACTGAACAAGTAGATATGGTGCTAACTGATTTCAGAATGCCTGGTTTAAGTGGCCGGGATTTATTGATTGAAATCAAAAAACTAAACCCTGAAATTCCGGTTGTGTTAATGACAGCTTACGGCCAAATAGAAGATGCGGTGAATGTTCTGAAGGATGGCGCATTTGATTATTTAACCAAGCCTGTTGACCTGAACGAGTTGAAACGTCTGGTAGAAAAAGCCCGCAAATTGAATTGTATGATCAGTGAAAACGACTTACTTAAAAAAGAGCTCACTCAACAAACAAATTTTAATGCAATTATTTCTCAGAGCCAGGAAATGGAGCAGGTGCTGAACATTGCTGCCCGGGTTGCGGCAAGCAAGGCTTCTGTATTGATTCGCGGTGAGAGCGGCACAGGCAAAGAACTGATTGCACGTGCGGTACATTTAGCCAGTGCCCGCAATGACAAACCTATGGTTGTGGTAAATTGTGCGGCACTATCTGATAATTTGTTGGAGAGCGAGCTGTTTGGTCACGAGAAAGGTTCGTTTACAGGTGCGAATTCCCAACACATTGGCCGGTTTGAACAGGCAAATGGTGGTACTCTGTTTATTGATGAAGTGGGTGATATTCCCTTGCATACACAAGTTAAATTGTTGCGGGCGTTGCAGTCTGGTGAATTTGAACGAGTTGGCGGTTCACAAACCATCAAAGTGGATGTGCGGGTAGTCACGGCTACTAACCGCAATTTAGAAGAGATGATTCGGGAGAACCAATTCCGGGAAGATTTGTTTTACAGGCTTAATGTCGTGGCGATAACCATCCCGGCTTTACGCAACCGCAAGTCGGACATCCCAACTTTGATTGAACATTTTATCAAGAAATATTCAGAGCAGAATGGCAAGCAGATAACCAATTTAAGCAGAGAAGCACAAAATCAGTTGATGCGTTACCATTTTCCCGGGAATGTCCGGGAGTTGGAAAATATGGTCGAGCGTGCTGTGGTCTTAGCCAGAGATGAAATAATAATGTCTGAAGATTTACCCGCAGTTCTAAAAGAAAGCGATGATCAGACTTTGCTCAATCCATCGATTTTCACCAACGATTATTCTACCAAAGTTGCAGCATTTGAAACGGCCATGATTGAGTCATCCTTGAAGTTAACGCATGGCAACCAAAGCCAGGCCGCGAAAATACTTGGTATTACCGAACGACATCTGCGTTCTCGCATGCAAAAACTGGAAATAGAGAATACCCAAAAATTACGGCTCGCAGTTTAAAGAGAGAGACATCTTCTATGAATAAAGTTGTTATCGTGTTATTTTTGTTGCCCATTGTTTCAATGGGTCAAGCTGCCCAGGATTCTACAGGGGCTTCTATTAAAAATAAAGAGATCAAAGTTCCCCCCCAAAACTCTGTAGACAGTACGAAGGTAAAGTTGCATGAAGCGCCAAAAGACAGCGCTGCATCAAAAATCAATGCCGCCAAAATTTTATTTAAGCCGGACAGCCTGCAAAAGTTTGTGGATAAAAACGGCGATGGCTATAATGACAATGCTCCCGATCATGACAGTGATGGCATCCCGGATGCGTTAGATAAAGATTATTGGGCGTTGAAAGAAAAAAATATTCCTAAACCGGAAAACGGAACGTCACCCCAAATATATGGTTTGGACAAAAGGCCGGGAAAAGTTAAATCGAGTACTCATGCTGAAACTGGAAATAAAAAGCCTGGAATCAAATTTAAAAAGCCTCAGCGGCCTTCTAAAGGTCACAGAGGAAAGCGGTAACTCTTATTATTACTTTTCAGAATTATACCAGGCAGCCATAATTTTTTCAGCTGGGTAATTCTGAAATGTAAATCGATCATTTCTTCTGCCTGGCCTGGAGCGAACTTCAGGAAACCATTTCCAGAAATAAGCCCCGGCAAACCATTCTTTTTCCCAGAATACCTGAAGGAACGCCTCGTAGCAATTTGCCTGGGTTTGCAACTCTGTTGTATTTGGGGTCTCGGTGGAGCGCATCCACTCCCATGGTTTAATCGCTGCATCAGCTGTACTTCTGTAGCCAATTTCAGTGAAGATGACAGGTTTTTGAAATCTTTGTTGAATTCGTTCAATATCTCTCAAATCGGTACGCCAGCCGTTTTTTAGTTCATCAACCGAGGGATTGTTCTTTTTGCTTAAAGGGAAATACCCCTGAATTCCGATAAAATCCAGATCATCCCAGAATTCCACTTCTTCAAATTCTTCATACCAGTTGGCAGAATAGGTTAATTGGCCATGATAGATTTTACGAATTTCAACGATGATTTGTCGCCAGTCATCGGGTTTGTTTTTAATTGTGGCGTACAGCTCTGTTCCAATACTTAAAGCCTCAATCTTATTTTTTTCAGCAAGTTTCGCATAATGCAGGATAAATTTTTTATAACTTTCAAACCAGGTTTGCCAATCCGAGTTATTATCCATGGAAATATCCGAGCGCCATTTATTGCCACTACGCTGGTTTAGCCAAATATGTGGTTTTAGCAGTGTTTTTATCCCCAGCTTTTTTGCAAAACGTGTGGTTTGTTCGATGCCCTCATCGCTTTCACCCCATAGAATCCCTCCGCCTGTGGCTGTTGCAAGGTTAGGTGAGTTGTAACTGCGTTGCCAACCGAACGGAGTTTGAGAAATCCATTTCACATTACTTTTAACAAGGGTCGCAAGGTGTGCTTTTGTAACCCGGCGTCCGGCTACCCAGCAAACACCACGGTGTTTGATATTTGTGGGAGCTGGGTTTTCATTGGCATAAAGAGATGTAGATAAGAGAAATATTGCTACAAATAGTTTTCGCATAAACAAAAGATTTCCTTTTATCAGTTGGTTTTTTTCTTTACCATTTTTCGGATTTCATGAATTCTATCGGTCATGTCTGAAATTTTGTGGGGAATGATTTCAGCGTTTGGGATGATGCTATTGATATCTATATTGTACCGGTTGGTAATGTCGGCGAGTAGATTGGTCAAACTCTTTAACTGCGCCTCGGAGTACTCTTCGTAATTGATCTTTGAATTTTGCAAGAAAGGAGACTTTTGAGGTATGTGTACAAGCCCAATACCGATAGAATCATTGCTGTGCTTTTTTGAGTGGTAAGCAATATTCTTTTCAGGAACAAGGTTTGAGATTTTTCCGGCTTTATCGATGATATAATGATAAGTCCCGGAAACCCCGACTCCGGATTTAAAGGCTTTTATCAGAGCATCTCCGTTTGGTGAATGGGTGTCACACAAAATAATTCGATTAATTTCACGGTCGGTTTGTGTTTCCCTGAACAGTCTGTTTGAAACTCCTTCAACCTTGGTTATGGTTATTCTGTCAATCAGGTCTTTTCTTGCTTCCTCCGTCATTGGCACACCGGAATATTTATCGATAACTTTAGTTGCCCAGTCTCTTAGATTGCGATTGTCTGCAGTTGGCTTTTCATTCAGGATATTGATTGCCATTTCCACAAATTTATGCTGAATCTCTCTTTCTTTCATGCTCTTTGTGTATTGATTGCCAATAATACCGAGAGCAACTGGAATGACTACCACCGAAAGCACCGTGCTGAGCGTTTTTAATTTTTCCCATGAATCCATAAAGTTTGCCTTCTAATTTATCTGTCTATTATTCTGAGTTTTTAGCAAGCATATCCGCGTAAGCCCCGGAGATAAGCTGTGATTTTTGGATATTCAATTTGTCCATTAACTCCTCAGCAATTTTGTAGCCCTCCTGCGGATTTTGGTCGTTGTGCAGAATTACTTCCAGTTCCATAAACGTGCCGAGTTTTTCCACCCAATCAAGGTGTATGCGGGTTTGTCCGCAGATGTAAAGATGCCGGGTTTTTTTGACAACTACTTTCGTACCCAAGGCTTTGTCCAGCAAAAGTTTCAGTTCGTCAGGTTTATCTGCATTGTAAAGCTGATAATGAGACTGCTTGGCTGCAGTTGAATCCGGTCGGTTATAGTAAATTAATGTACCGCTATTTTCAGGAAAAGTTCTCAGTTTTAACCGGCCATTTTGAGTATTAAAAAATGTGTCTTCCTGCTGGATGACCGTACAAGGTGTGTCGGAAACGTTTTGGGTCAGCGCTTCCAGGCTATTCATGTCTTCGACTTTTGCTTTTATTTCAATGTTTGAGGGCATATAAATTTTTGCCTAAAATTAAGGTTAGTAATATTTTGTCGGAATGATTTCAGAGATTGGAAACAAGGCTCTGATTTGAAGCTGTTGACCTATATTCAAAAATTAAGTTTGTTGTCTCCCAAATCGCAGCGCAGCTCGCGCACGGGCTTTTTCTTTTTCGACTTCCCGGTTCCTTGCTGGCGCGTTGGTGACCAGAGAGTCGACCAATTCTCTTGCCGCGTTGGTTACCTGTACTACAGCACGAGCAAAAGCAGCTTCATTTACGCTCGATGGCTTTTGAAATCCGCTTAACTTTCGTACAAACTGTATCGCTGACGCCTGGACTTCATCCTCCGTTGCCGGCGGCTCAAAATTGAACAAAGTTTTTATATTTCGACACATAGTTATCCCTTATGTTTTGATTTCTTTTTAACATATTTAATTCGATGGAAAGGATTAATAATGCTTGATGTAACGTTTTGAATATGACTCGCAATGCGTTTTAAATAACGCATATACAAGACCAAACTCACTGCTTGCCCTGTAGCGGAAATTTCCCCCTCCCCCTTTATTAACAGCAAAACATATTCATCACATTTCTTCTTCGCTTGCCTCATATCTTTTATAATTTCTTTTCCCATATCTGTATCAGAATTTTTGAGAGCTTCTTTTAGGTTTCCCAATCGTTCAGCAACTGTGGTTTCGATCTTTTTTAGATCGTCTTCCCATTTGCCCGCATCCAGCCTTTGGGGATGCACTGAAGCGAGCTCATAGATGTTCTTAGTATAATCTCCTATGCGCTCAATATCGCTTATTATGCTTACAAGTGTTAGACCAGTGCTTAGGTTTGCAGATCCCGAAACTGCCAAATGAGTCAAAACTTTTTTTCTGACATCTCGCTCAAGTCGGTTAATTTTACGGTCGGTCTCGTACATGTCTATTTCAATTTCAGCAGAATCGAGCTCTCGCAGTGATTTTATAGAAGCGTCAAACATTTCCTTGTCGATTTGTAGCATAGTCCAGGATTCTTCAAGTGATTGCTGAAGCAGGTCTTTTTTTCCAAATATGTGCTGGAGGATCTTAAACATAACTTACCTCACAAAATATATGAATATGAAAGGAATAATAAAAAATACCAAAATTATATATCCAATTGGAATGAGCCGGTTCTTTGTGGCTAGGTTTGCTATACTTCGGGCTAAGAACATCGGTATGTTTTTAAGTGGGTAAACAATGATTACACCAAAAACATTGAACATGAAATGAGCGAAGGCCACTGTTACTGCCGCAATGTTTCCCGTCGCCAAAGAGGCTAACATCGCTGTAATTGTGGTGCCGATGTTGGCGCCAAGAGTATAGGGAAATAGTTGTTTCAGGGTAATGATTCCAGCTCCAATTAACGGTATTGCAATCGAAGTAGTGATGGAACTGCTCTGAACGAGCACGGTCATAATCATGCCAAATACGAAGCCGCGCACGGCCGTTTTGAAAATGTATTCATCAAATAGAGCTTCCAGACGTCCTAAGATTAAGCTTTTTAAGACAACCGTCAAATATCTTAAAGCAAAAAATAAAAAGATAAAGGCCAATATTAAAATAATTGCACCTGAGCCATCTGTTAAATCTTTAATGAGGTTGATTGCAGGTTTCGTGATTATTTTTATTGGACTTGCTGTCTTTAAACCGCCAAATGTTTCAAATACATTGGCAAGCTGCTTGGCAACAACGCCGAGAAAATTAGTTGACAATTGCAGCGGAAACAAAATTACTACTGTTATCAGATTGAAAAAATCATGAACGGTTGAACCCGCGAACGCACGTTTGAATTCGTTGGTTCGCGAAACATGCCCCATAGAAACAATTGTATTGGTGATACTGGTGCCAATATTACTGCCCATAACAATTGGAATGGCATTGGTAATGGTAAGACCGCCTGCACCAACAAGACTTACAACAAGAGAGGTTGTGGTGGAAGAACTTTGAATAACACTGGTAGCCAGTATGCCGATGAGCAAACCCACAAAAGGATTTGAGGTGGTAGCTATGAGCTGTTCGGCAAAGCCTTTACCGAACAGTTTAAACGCCGTTCCCATAAGGGAGATGCCTAAAATAAATAGGTAGAGTAATCCAAATAAGAAGATAACTCTGCCGATAATTCTGACTCTCTCTGAAATCATTTGATTCATTGAAAAGACCTCTCTTAACAATTAGACCTCATTTGCAATTTTACCTTAACGCAATTAAATTAGCAAAAAGAAACAATTAGTCAACAATGTTTCAGGTGGAACTTCTTTTAAATTTAGAGAACAATACTTCAATATCGTTCTGAATTGTATATAGGCTGGGCACCAGAATAAGTGTCAGTGGTGTTGCGAAAAGCAGTCCGTAACCTAAGGCCAGAGCCATCGGAGCCATGTACACATCCATGCCGCCAAAGCCGTAGGCAAGCGGCAATAATCCGGCGACAGTCGAAAGCGTCGTCAAAATGATCGCGCGTAGACGATCGGCTGTGCCTTTGGCAACAATTGCCCTGATGTTCTCCCGGACTCCACTTTTTTTGAGTTCGTTGATGTAATTAACCAGCACCAGAGAATCGTTTACCACGACACCGACCAAACCGATGGTTCCGATCATAGCCAGAAAGCTCAGAGTTTCGTTATGTATTGCAAATGCAATGATCACCCCGGTCAGCCCGAACGGAATTGCACTCATAACCAGGAAGGGCTGGGTCATAGAATTGAACAGCAGAACGAGTAAAAAGTAAATGCCGATTATTGAGATCACAAATGTGCTAATCAAACCGATGAGAGATTCCTGCGACTCCTGTGCCTCCCCCCCGATAACAAAGCGTATACCCGGATAGTCACGTTCGAGGTTATAATGGTCTTTAACAGTTTTTGTGACCGCCAGCGGAGTGGTGACATTCTGCTCTACATCGCCGGTGATCGTGACTGCTCGTTCGCCCCCATAGTGTCTGAAATTTGATGGTCCCGGACCTGATTGGAGATACGCCACCTCCTTCAAGGGGATGAGGCGGTTTTGCTTGTTTGGGATAGGTAAATCGCGCAAATAGCCAAGGCGTTTTCGGGCTTTCTCTTCCAGGATGACCCGGAAGTCAACGTCCTCTTCTCCGTACCGGACGCTGGTTACTACTTCGCCATCGTAGGCAATGCGCACATTCTGGGCAATATCTGCAACTGTGAGTCCGAGTCTGGCCAGTTTATCGTAGTTGATTTTTACTTCAACCTGATCCTTTCCATGCCTGTCATTGCGTTCGATATCCTTCACGCCTTCCATTTTTGAAATAAATGCCTCGACGGAATCTGCCAATTGCTTGCGCAGGTCATCGTCGGAGCCGACCATTCGGATAGTGATTGGCGCTCCAACCGGCGGACCTCCTGCATCGACGACGAAGGTAAAACTTTTAACACCATCCAATTTATCCATTTCACCACGGAGTTCTTCAATAATTTCATCTGCTGTACGGTTGCGGATGGCAAATGGTGTTAAGTTGATGGCGATGGTTGCGTAGTTTTCACTTTCGGTGTCCACCAAATCAGCAAATGCGCCAATGCGTGCACCATAAGATGCAAGTTCGTCTTTGGGTAGATTTTCAATAATTTTATCGATTTCACGTACTTTATTCTCGGTTGCCTGAAGAGAACTGCCGTTTGGTAGTTCAACCCGGATAGCAAAGGACTCGGAGCCCTTCGAAGGGAAAAGAACAAAATTCATATAGTTTGCTGCAAAATAGATTGAACCGGCCAGGACACCGGCTGAAATAAGCACAACTAAATAACGCAACTTCAGGGCATGAAATAAGAAACGTTCGAACCAGTTGCGGATATGGTCGAACCAATGGCCTCGGGTTTTTGTTTCTTTGCCGGATGATACATTTTTTAATCCCGGCATAATGTGCGCAGGCAGAGCAACGATTGCTTCAGCCAGCGAAACAAAGAGCGCAAGACTGATTGTCAGCGGAATGACGTAGACAAATTTCCCCAACATGCCCGGCATAAAGAACATGGGGGCAAAGGCCAGAAATGTAGTTAAGATGGTTGTGAGTACTGGCCGAAAAACACCGTTGATGCCGTTCACAGCAGCTTCCAATGGCGCGTCACCGAGTTCGTTGCGCCGGTAGATATTTTCTGATATGATGATGGCATCATCGACGATAATGCCAATAACAATGATCATCGAGGAGAGGGTGATGCTGTCAAGATCGACATCCAACATGGGCAGTAAAAAGATGACCCCAAGAAGGGTAAGTGGAATACCCATTGCTACCCAAAATGCTGTGCGTAAATTCAGGAAAAATGTCAACACCAGCATCACAAGAGCTAATCCGATTAAACCGTTCCATCTGACTATCTCGAACTGATTTCTGACATTTCTTGAAGTATCGTTGGTAAACAGGAATTCAACTCCCTCCGGGAGAATGGCCTTTTCTTCTTCGGTGAGTTTTTTGATGGCGTCTACCGTTCGAATAATGTCTGCCGACTCGCTCTTTTCTACCACAAAAGAGATGGCAGTTTTGGCATTCATTCTTGAGAGCACACGCTCATCTTCGAATTCGTCTTTGATGATGGCAAGATCTTTAACTTTGATCTGAGGCCCATCAAAAGTCGTCCTTACGATGACATCACCAACTTCCATAGGATTCCGAAATTGAGCCAGAGTCACCACGTTTTTTTCGCTGGTGTAGGACTCCAACGACCCGCCGGTAACACGAATATTTCTCGCTTGAATTGCCGAAATAATTTCGCGAATTGGTATTTGATAATTTCTCAATTTCTGCGGCGCCACTTCGATGGCTACTTCCCTTGCCAGATAACCATACCGAATCGTTCTCGAAATCCCGGGGATCTCTTTTAGTTTAATTTCAAAACGCCGGGCTAACTCACGTAATTCGCGGTAAGGCATGTCTCCGGTTATGCCTACTTCAATTATGGGAAAGATAGAGGTCTTGATATCGGTTATAAGAGGAGATTTTGTTACCTCTGTAGGCAAGTCGGTCACGCGGCCCACTGCCTCTCTGATTTCATCCTTGACTTGTTGTCCATCTTCAACATTGTCCTCCAGCCTAACGACGATGAAAGAAATGTTCTCCATGGAAGTAGAGCTGACACGCTCGATGCCGGTAACAGACTTGAGTTCATCTTCAATTTTATTGGTAACGTTTAATTCCACATCTTCGGGGGAAGCGCCGGGATAATGCGTTGAAATAACCATTTGCCCCAGGTCTACTTTTGGAAATTGACTACGGTTTATGACCATGACTGTTCGAACGCCGAGCAAAATGATCATGATCGTAACCAGATTGGCTAAAATGTGGCGCTCCGCAAAAAAACGTAATATTGATTTCATTCTGTAAGCTCTCCGTTAAAAAAATCTGCTATAAAAGCTGATCCATTAATGAGCGGTAGCGTACCAGCAATTTCTGATAACTTAACGCATTACCCGCATACGTTAGTTTTGCATTTTGTTCATTATCACGGCTTTGGATGACAAACGTGAGTTGTCCACGCCCCTGGTCGTAGAGTTTCAACTCTTCCATCGTTTTGCGTTTTGCTGACTCAATTTGTTCCCGGTTAAGGTCCAAGACCTTTTGTAGTTCCTGCAGTTGAATGTAAACATTGGTGACGGCAGATTCTAACTCAAGACCTATCTCTTCTCTCTGCTTTGCAATTTGTTTGATCAGAATATCCGTTCTCTGAACATTTGACTTTGCCGCTCTATTCCCCAACGGCAGACTATATTGCAACCCGACAACCATATCCGGCTTATCCAAAACCATTGATTCACCGAAAGCGGTATCGATGCTTTTCAGGTTGAGTTGTGCGACGACCGATAAGTCTGGTTTTTCGGTTTCTTCAAAACCGCGTTGACTAAACTCAAATTGCTTCAACCGTATTTGCAGCGATTTGAGTAATCGGGAGGTCTCTTCCAACTGAGCCGTTTCGTGTTCCAGCGGTGCGAGTGTGGTCACTTTATAAAGGGTATTTTCAGGACTCAAATTATATAAATTAGAATTCCTGCTCAGGATGGCTAATTCAGCCTGGACAGCTTTTTCTTGCGAGCTTGCCAGCATGAGGTTTTGTCTGGAGATTAAAACGGCATCTTCGGCGCGAATTACGTCCACCTCGTCTATCAGGTTTGCATTTCGTTTTTTTCGAACATTAGTCAGCTCTTCTTCACTCAGGTTCAGCCGCCCGGTGAATATCTTTTTCTGCTCGGTGAGAAACAGCCAATCAAAAAACTTACCGGCTGATTCAGTTAAGAAATTTTCCTGATTTTCGAGTGCAATTATCCGGGTGAAATCGATGTCAAACTCTTTGAGATCATGTGAAAGCCGATCAAGAAACCCTTTTCTATTTTTTAGAAGTGGGTGGGAATAAGTTATTGCAAATTCATTTTGATAAAACCCATCAGGGAAACCAAAGACCGGAGCGATGTCAATTTCGGCTCTGCTGCTGGTGAAAGAAGTGGTTAGCCTGCCCCCTGTTTGCCAGAATTGTTTTTGAAGTCCCCCGTTAACAGAGATAACATCAGTACGCTCAGGGCCGGAAAATGCTATGGAAGGAGTTTCACGCGACAAGGTTACCGATGAAAGTATTTGCCAATCCCGGGTTCCGAGTAAACTGTTTTGTACTTCCCTTTCGATATCAACCGATAACGCTTCCTTCTCAAATAACGGATGATTTTTCTTTAACAGTTCAAGAAATGATTCTTGCGAAATGATCTGTGCGTGCAATTGGGATACAAAAAATGGTATTGCAACTAAAAAATACTTCAATAATTTTGATTGAAACATTTACTCCTCCCTTTGAACAATCTATGCCTCCGAACAATACGAAGATAGAATGTTTTTTAAATGTACAATATCTAAAATTTTCAGGAAGGTGTCAATTAAATAAAAAACCCTGACAGGTTTTAAATCCTGTCAGGGTTAATGATGTTGAAATAACTTTTAGATTAAACTAAAAATTGAAATTTGCTGTACCGACAATAACGCGTCCATTAAAGCCGAATTGGTTAACTTCCCACGGATATTGAAACCGGCCGCCAAGATCTGTTACTACATCGCCCTTGGTATCAATTTTATCAGGGAATGTTCCCAACAGATTATTTACCAACAGACCAATGGATATTTCCCGGGTAAACTTATAACTGGCGGTTAAATCAAGCAGAACTTTTGAAGAGAATGTTTGATCTTTTGCCGGATCGGCTGCATGTTGCCAGGTTACTTCACCAAAATGGATTCCCGATAAACCAATGGTCAATGGATTTAGATCATAAGATGCGCCTACAATGACTTTTGTATTCGGTCTGGCTGATAGAATCCGGGATTGCTCTTTACGATCGAAAATATCAGCACCATCGTTTGCAAGAACGGTTGGGGTGTTGATTGTGCCATCTATTTCATGATCCATAAAAGCCGCTGAACTGTTCAGGCTTAATTTATCCATCTTATAATTAGCAACAAGTTCAACACCTTTTGTCGTGGTATTAACAGCATTGATGAAGAATTTCAAGCTGGTAATATTATTCTGAGCTAAAATCCCGCCTACTGTTGTAGTTGGATCATTGGAGGCAATGGAGCTTGAGTAAACAATTCTATCATCAAGATTTATTTGAAAAAGGTCGGCACTGAAGAATAAGCCTTTGATTGGTTTACCGGCAATACCGAGCGTAAAGTTGGTTGAAGTTTCCTCTTTTAACTTATCCACACCAAGTTTACGAAGTACCGGGCTGTTGTTATTAAAAGTTCCCTGGTTACTTACTGTTCCGCCTGAAACCAATGTTTGAATATTGCTCAGATGAATCTGATGAAGAGAGGGCGCTCTAAATCCGGTTGAAACCGAGCCGCGGACACTTATGTTGTCGTCGCTTGTTTTTAAACGGCCATTTAATTTGAAGGTTGTGCTTGTACCAAAATCACTATAATTTTCGGAACGAGCCGCACCGCCGATAAAAAGGTTTTCGTTAACATCAAAGCCCAAATCAATATAGGCACCGAAGTTTGAGCGTTTAGCGTCTACTGCATTTTGTGGCTGTAAGCCCGGAAAAGATTGTGCGCCGGCACCAAAATAGGAAGCTTCTTCCCCGGCATTTGTTACAAAATTTTCTTGTCTGAATTCAGCACCAAAACTAAAAAATAGTTTTTCGTTAACCAATTTTGAAATATCAAAATTTATTATGCTGCTGTTGAATTCGTAACCACCTGCTCTGAACTCGGTTGGACTTGCTTCGGCCAAATCCAGATTGATTGAATTGCCAATAGTATAATCTACAGTGTTATTACCGTGAGTGAAACTGAAATCATAATGCCATCCTAACTTTTCAGACCGGAAACCCGCCGTTAATTCAGAATCGAATATGTCAGTCTCAAACGTAGGTTGAAACCCTTCATATGTGGTACCTTCCTCATGCTTCAGGAAAAACTCATCCGGGATCCAATATGGGGCACGGTACAAGGCATAGCTTTTGCCCCTTCTAAATACGAGGCCGCCATTTGCATAGAGTTCACCGCCATCATCTAAGGCGATTTCACTATTAAGAAAAATATTGGCACTGGTCATATTGGGCAATCCAACACGCATACCGAGGTCTGAGTTTTGTTGGATGAAAGGATTTGAGCCATCCACGCCAAATAATCCATCGGTGCCGGGTTCACCCGCTCTGTTAGTTTCTTCCTGGTCTGAATAGCCGGTAGACAAGTTTACGAAACCTCTATCACCAATTTTAAAGCCTGTATTAACATTGCCACCAACCTGAAAACCATCGCCTTCTTCAGTTACACCGGAATATGCTTTAATGGTAGTTTTTTCTGTTTCATCATTTAAAATTATATTGATTACGCCGGCAATTGCATCTGAGCCATATTGCGCAGAGGCACCGTCGCGTAGTACTTCGATTTTTTTAATCGCACCAACGGGGATGCTGTTCATATCAACACCAACATCGCCTTTTCCGGGCGTGTCATTGATAAAAACTAAAGCAGAAGGGTTTTTTCTTTTACCGTTGATTAAAACTAATGTGCGGCTTGGTCCAAGACCCCTTAAATCTGCCGGATCGAAATGAGCCGTTGCATCAGAAATAGTTTGCTGTGTTGAATTAAAGGATGGCACAACATAATGCAGCATCTTGTCTGTACTAACCTGGGCGGTAGCATATAATTCTTTCACCTTAATATTGTCAATTGGAACCGGAGAAGTGATAACTGTTCTGGAGCCATATCGAGATCCAACCTTGACTATGTCTTCAAAAGCAAGGACATCTTCCACCATTACAACTTCTAAAAACTCACCGCCCTCAACTATAACGGATTGTTTTTCATAACCAATAAATGAGAATTCCAAAACGGCTGGCAGTTGACTGACCTTCAATGAAAACATACCTTCAGAATCAGTTGTTGTGCCTGAGTCGGTGTTTTTAAGTGAAATATTTACTCCTCCCAGAGATGCTCCGGAAGCGACAACCTTGCCTTTAATCTGGACATCCTGCCCAAAAACCATACTACCAAACAACAGAAGTGAAACTAATGAATAGATAAACTTTTGCATCGTATCCTCCCTATGAAAGTTATTGTATTGTTTATTAAGGTTTTAGTTACAGAAATGATTGTAGAAAAGTAGTCAAACATTTAGCAAGTGTCAAGAAAAAAAATACTTCAAGTCAGTGTTGGTAAAAAAGAAAGTACCTGACTTACTTGGGCAATTGCTCTAGTGATCGCTTTGCAATGTCATGGTTTGGGTTAATTGTAAGGGCACGTAGAAAGGATTTTCTGGCCTGTTTCACGCGACCGGTAGTGGCTTGCAAACGCCCCATATTCACCAACGCATTTATTGACTTTGGCCTCACTATGATTTCTTTCTCATAGGTTCTGATTGCGGCGTCATGCTGACCCAGCATGGCGAATGTATTGCCGAGGTTTAAATAGCCGTTCGGGAAATCCGGATCGATTACCACAAGTTGTTTGAAATGAGACAAGGCCTGCTCCGGATCATTCAAAGTTAAGGCGTATAAATTCCCTAACGAGTAGTATGTGTGTGAATTTTGTCGGTCGAACAGGAGTGACTCTTCAAGCACCGCTGCTGCTTCAGCAGGTTGCCCGGCAAGAATAAGGGTCTGCCCAAGACCCTCTGCATATCGCGGTTCGTCCGGTAGTAGACTCTTGGCCTCCCGATAGTTGTTTAAGGCCAGGTCAAATACGTTTTGTGCTTTAAAGGCCTCGCCAAGTTTAAAGTAGGCCTCTGCCAATTTGGGATTTAACGCTACGGCAGTTTGTAAAGCCTGTGCTGCCCGCCCGGGCTGCTGCAAGGTAAGCAATACGGCGCCACGGTTGAACTCTCCAACTGCAGTCGCGCCTTGTTTTTTTCTGCCCAGAGTTAAGTATTTAAGAGCCGAGTCCAGATATGCTTTACGATTATCAGTTTCATTGAAGTATGTGAAATAGCCGATACCCAGGCGTGTGTCTGAGCCATCATCATTGGCGTCGAGATATGGAACGAGCCTGGTAAGCGGCTTTTTGCCTGGGTCTTCTCGCTTGGACGTCCAGTCGACATCCGTCATGTTGGCGTCAATTCTAATCCAATGGTCGGTGGTTATGACCCCGTGCAGTGTGTTGTCGCTTGCTGTTTGATTCATATGGCACGGCACACAATTGTCGGACGAAGTATGGGTGAATCGAGTGCCTTCTCCGGGCAGATTATCAGGCGGGTGGCATTTTTGGCAATTTGCGTTCTGCGTGGCGTTTCCGGAAGTCCCTGCCTTGCCGTGAGAGTCGTGACAAATGATGCAATCGGTGGCGCCATGACTTTCGGTAAAACACCTGCTCTGTTCGAGCCGGAAGGCGGTATTGGCTACTTTAAAAGCTTCAAGATGAATTTTTTCGGTGAAGTACTCGGAATGATGCGAGGCCAGTAGCATCCCCGGCCGAAAGTCGAACCAACCATTCTCCCCACGCAATGCACGCGACTGGCCCTGAAGATGACATTGCCGGCAAACATCCATTCGGCGTTGGGAAGATAGTTTTTCCGGATTGACAATTGTTTTCGATTCGCCTGCCGGACGCCAGATATTTTTTCCATGCTTTTCTGCAACGTGCAGTTCTCCGGGGCCGTGACAGCCTTCACAGTCAATCCCCATATTGTGAGGCGCGACATATCTTTCATGCGCGGTGGAAGATGTCTGCATACGGCCGTTGTGGCAGTAGAAACAGCGTTCGCTGGCATAACGATTAAAGCGGACGTTGCCGAATTCCCTGTAGCCGGGGCTGAGATCCCATTTAATATCGTTCTCGTACCAACTCAATGGTAACTCATAAAACATCCCGTTTTCAACGGAGAAATAATTGCGTAAATTGACGCCCGAACCCATGATGTAATGTGCTTCCATTTCTCTCTCGTGAATCACATTGCCCTCGGGGTCGAGTCGATATTCACGTTGAAAGAAGCGATCGCCTCTCTGTACCATTTCATAATAAAAATTGCGAACCGAATCCAACACGGTCATCTCTTGCGGCAGGATACCAATGAGATTCTCCGACGTCACTTTCATCATGGATTTTCCGGTCTGTGTCTCGATATAAGTTTGGTGAATTGACGCATGACATTCTTTACATGCCTTGTCACCGACATATTTAACTTTGAGATCTGTGTTCAGGTAGGCTACTCCCATGTCTGTCACATAATTCGTGTTGCCCGGTTGCTTGTCTTCCGGTTTGCCACACGATACTGCCAAAATCACCAAAGTCAGACAAAACCACCACTCTTTGCTGCCGGTGATTCGTTTTAAAGATTGCTTTGAGAAGAATTGCATCATACCATTTTTCAAAGTGATTGCCACTTGTTCCGACCGCTCAGGCTTTGCAGAAATGCTACCAAATCACGTTTCTCCTGTGCAGTCAGGTTCAACTTTCTAATTTGTTTGCTTTTGTATTTATTGGAAATGCCGCCCTGATTATAAAAGTCGACCACCTCGGGCAGAGTGGATAGACTGCCATCATGCATATAGGGCGCAGTGCGTGCAATGTCCCGTAAAGTAGGCACTTTAAACGTGCCAAAATCAGCCGCATCGCCGGTAATCTTGAATCGGCCTGAGTCTGGAACCGCTGGATCCATGGCAGTGCCATTGTTCCGAAATGCCTCGTTGGTCAGGTTGTGCCCGGAGTGACAAGCCGTACAATTGGTGCGTTCACTTTCAAAGAGTATAAGCCCACGCCGTGCTGACTCTGAAAGAACTTCGGTATTTCCCGCCTTAAATTGATCGTAGAGTGAATTGCCGGAAACTAGCGTTCGCTCAAAAGATGTTATCGCCTTGGCTATTGTCGCAATCGTGATTTTCGAGTTAAATGCTTTCTGAAATTTGCGCTGGTATTGTGGATCAGCAGCAACAGTCTGCACAACGTTTTCCAGGCTGTTGGCCATTTCGATGGGATTTTCCAGGGGGCCGAGTGCCTGTTCTTCCAGGCTGGCAGCTCTGCCATCCCAGAATTGAGACTGACTGAAAAGACGGTTGATGATGGTTGGCGAGCTGCGAGTACCTTTTTGCTGTTTGATGCCCGTGGCCACGGATTCGCCATCGGTAAAACCAAGAAGAGGGCTATGGCAAGTTGCACAGGAAATAGTTCCATCTACCGACAGTCTTTTATCGAAAAAGAGTTGTCGCCCAAGTTCGATTTTTGCAGCAGTTAGAGGATTGTCGGCGGGTATAATCTGGGCGTCGGCATCAAGCCCAAGTGGTATTTCAAGTAAGAAAGGTTCGGTAACAGGCGTTGCAGCTTTTTGGCAACTTTGTGAGTTCAGCGTCAGTAATAGTGCGATAAAGCAGCCAACGGGATGAATTCGGGTTCGAATCATTCGCCTTTCCCAAATTCAAAATCCAATGTCAGGTTTTGGCCGGCAATAAGTGTTACTGTTGACTCTCGTTCACCGAGCGTTGGATGCCAGGCTTTTACAATATAATTTCCGGGCGGAATATTATCCATTTCAAAGCGGCCGTCTGAATCAACCAGATCATAGTACGGGTTTACGGGCACGAAAATCCATGCGTGCATAAAATTGTGGGCATCACACTCCACTTTTATGGTGTTGCCACGCCGGGTATTGATGAGTTTTTTGAACTCTATCCCACGCTCATGCTGACCCTTGTTAAATAAAGTTTTACGCGCCCTGCCAATGATCTCATACATGTGGATGTTATGCATCATGGGATCACTATTCAGGATACGCAGTTCCTTCCCTTTTGGAATTGCAAAGAAATCAGGAACAAACCGGCAACTTTCCTGATTGAGCGTGTAACTGGCGGGCTTCTTGTTCCATGCTTTACCGTGGTCGATATTGGTTATGTAAACCGCAACATTGCGCAAGCCACTTTGGTTGCCTACGTCGACCCATTGAATCAGGCGATTGCCTGTGCCGCAGGTGTTATTGTCTTTACTGATCAGCATGATTTTAGGTGCCGGAACAGTGCTGGTGAATATTACAGATCCCTTTAGTTTTGCACCGTTTTGGACTTGCTCAACACGATACTTTGAGGAGGGTACGACTCCCGTAAAAGTTATTGCCACACACAAAAAAAGCAGAAATTTGTTGTTGCCCGACATGAAGTTTCCTGTTCGAAATGCCATGAAAAGTGAATGGAAAAGATACGAAAGTACGACAAAAAAGTCAAGAATGCCCTTTCCGGGATGTGTTTAGATCCCCGTCCTTAAAAGCTGATTTTATTTCTCAGACTCGAAAAAAGCCCCATGAGGTGGTTTTACTTCTAGCTGTGTGTTACGTCCTAAAATAACTTCACAGTTATCATTAAACTGCGAGGGAGATTATTTATGGACAGTAAAAGAGTCATCATCTACAGCGAGGTTTTCAAACGAAAGGTTGTATCTGAGATAGAAAAAGGTATCTTAACACGG
>JAJDAE010000004.1 GCA_029262035.1 Candidatus Zhuqueibacterota bacterium | reverse complement strand
TGCCATATATAAAAAATTGAACAAGCAACATTGATAAAAATACAATACCCGGGACATTTGCTAAGACAATAAACCAATCAATTTCAGGTTTTGACATTCCATAAAAAAACCATGCGATACTATTTAGAAAAGCAGCTATACAAAAAATCAAAGAGAAGCCATCAGTAGACTTCTTCTTATAATTTATAACTATTTGAGATGGAAATCCAACCAAAGTGACTATCATTGACATTACTAATGCAGCTATTCCAAAAAGTGTATTCATTTTTTGTCTAACTCTCCATAAAAAAAATTTTGATAAGCTTTTAGCACAGTATCGTTCCACTGCTGCAAGAAATCTTTTTCTTTCGGTTTTATTAATTGGCTGATTGAGTAATCTAAACGCTGCTAGTAAGAGCCTTGAAGCATTGATACACAGAAAAAAACCGAAAAAAAATCTCAATTCGTGGTTTTTACCGCCGTCACCATAATCTCAACCAGAGCATCCAAAGGCAGACGAGCCACCTCCATTGCCGCACGTGCTGGCGGTGCAGTAGCGAAATAACTGGCGTAGACTTTGTTCGTTGCGGCGTAATTGTTCAAATCGGAAAGAAAGACTTTACTCTGAACCACATCCTCTATTGAGAAATCCGCAGCAGCCAGCACAGCTTGAATATTCTTCAAAACTTGTTGCGTCCCTTCTTCAATGCCACCTTCAATCATTTTCCCATTGGCCGGATCAATAGCAATTTGGCCAGCCAGATAAATCGTATTCCCAACGCGAATCGCTTGCGAGTAAGGCCCGATGGCTGCCGGTGCCATTTCTGTAGCAATAACCTCTTTATCTAATGGCTGTGTTGCACAACTCCCAAACAGCAACACTGAACAGATTAAAATAATTTTCTTCATGATTTTAAATCCTCATTTTAGAGCATTCAGTAATAATATCTTATTTGTTGCTGCATAACTTTATTTTCTTAATAACCAGACCGCCATTTCACCCGGGCCACGATGTGACCATGCATAATAAGGAATTGCAATAAACTCTTTCTTCTGGCTATACTTATTTACGACATCGCCTTTAATAATAGTTAGGCCTCCCAATAAACCTTGCCTTTCTTCAGGAATCAGCTTTGTATCATCAGGAAGGACAATGTCAAGAACTTTGCCCCCATTGTCTGGCCATTCGGCACAATAAACGATCGGGCCTCGGGTAAGAGCGACTTTGTTGTAGTTTTCTTCAACCTTTTCATGTGCTAAAACCCGGCGAACCGGCACAGGTAAATTAAGCTCGATAACATCTCCTTTCGACCAAAGACGGCTTAAAACGGCATAGCCATTTTCAATCTCAAAATCCATTGACTCACCATTTATTTTAAGAGTGATTGCCTGGGGGTTTTCATCCAGAAAGTAATATAAATTACCCGGCAGAGGCTTGTCCGTTACCCAGCCGGGAATGCGTAGTTTAACTGCAAAATCTTCATTAATCTGCGGATTCACAGTTATTAGGATCTTTCCATCCCAAGGATAATTGGTTCGCTGCTCAAGTTGGATGTCCGTTCCTTGTATCCTGACACGAGCTTTATTGGCAATGAACAAATTGACATACATTGCATCCTCGCACTGAGCATAAATAAGGTTCGGTACGAAAGGCAGGGCGCGAATAACATTTGTAGGACAACAGGTGCAGTCGAACCAGGGCTCCCGAGTCAGAGAGCCGTGATTAAACTCAAATTTGCCATCAGATTCCATGCAATTGGGATAAAAAAACAAATCGCCGGTTAGTGCAACGCCTGCAATCATCCCGTTGTAAAGTGAGCGTTCCAATACATCGATGTATTTAGCGTCCCCATGTAGCAAAAACATACGATGATTCCAGTAGATATTGGCAATGGCGGCACAGGTTTCATTGTACGAGGTCAGGTTGGGTAGTTGGTAATTCTCGCCAAATGCCTCATCTCCATGCCGGGAACCGATTCCCCCTGTGATATATATTTTCTTTTCAACCACGTTTTCCCAAAGATTATCAATCGCTTCCTGATAATGAGAGTCGTTCATAATCGCTGCAATGTCAGTCATGCCGGCGTACATATAGGCCGCACGCACGGCATGGCCAACAGCTTCTTTCTGCTCGACTGCCGGTAAATGGTCTTGGCAATGAGTCCCGTATAACTCACGACCTTCGGCATTGCCTCGTTGATCAAGAAAGAACCTGGCCAGTTCGAGGTATTTTTTATTATGGGTAACCCGGTATAATTTAACCAACCCGGTTTCGATAACCTGGTGTCCCGGTGGATTAGGAATTTTGCCGGGGCCAAAAGATAGTGCAACCAGATCGGCATTCTTCAAAGCAATGTTCAATAAATTTCGCTTACCTGTTGCCTGAAAATGTGCATAAGCGGCCTCATACATGTGCCCGACATTATAGAGTTCGTGGCTGTTACCCAAATCGTTCCAGCGAGGTCCCGCCTTCACCCAATCCACAGGCGATGTATCCGGACTCAAAGTTTTCCAGGTACATAAGTAACCATCGTCTTCCTGGGCTGCGGCGATTTTATTAATGATACGGTCGATATATTCGTCTAATTCCGCATCGAAATTTGTTTGTAAGGAATAGGATGCTCCTTCAATAATTTTATAAATATCCGAATCATCAAACGGCATCTCACCTTCATAACCGCCTGCCAACATGCCGCCAGCTCTTTCAAAATTTCTGATACGGCCATCCTCTTCGCATTTTTTAAATCCATACGGGATGGTGACAGTTCTGTTGGTTGCAATGCGCACTGACCAGAAATTATCTTCCAGCTTCACATTCGTAAAAGACACGGCTGCGATACCATAAAAGGGCTGTTCCGTCGGTATCTGGTTTTTCATTGTTATTGCGACCTTTACTCAGACTGGGTTGACATACATTTTAGAATTTCATTGTTTGAGAGAAGAGTTGCAATATATCCATCCATTGCATGGACAGAATCCCGATGATCTCTTTCGTTGAATGCTGCAATGCCTTCTTTGGCAATGAGGATATTAAAATCACGTTGGTACGCGTCAACTGCGGTTGTACGTATGCACCAGGCTGTTGTGATTCCGGCAAGGATTAAATGGTTTATCGCATGTTTTTCCAGAAGCTCATCTAGCCCTGTGCGGAAGAAGGCTGAAAACCTGCTTTTAAATAAAATATGATCTTCCGGCTTCACATCCAGTTCAGGAAGAATTTCGCAGCCATCTGTACCGACAATGGTATACTTTTTACCGCTCCGACGCATATGTGGAAAAGCATCAGACAAGTCCGGTTTAAACGCTTGCTTAAACCAAATTACCGGGATTTGTTTACTGCGACAACAAGAAACAAGTTCGTTTGTAGTTTTCACCAAAGATTGGCGGGATTGGGGGATAATGCTATCAGGCCAAATTTCAGAATCAAAGAAATCGCTTAATAAATCGATTACGACAAGCGCTGTATGGTTTGGGTCAAGAGAAATCACTTTCCATCCTTTCTTAGTACAAGCTGGAAAGGCGTATCCCAGCTCGGGGAAATTTCATGAGACAATTTTGTAAAACCTGCTATCTTAAACGCCCTCATATCGACAATGATTTTGCCATCGCCAGTTGATGAAAGTGGGCGCAGTGACAGTTGCACTTCTTGCCCGTCTTCGGATACACGCAACTTCAGATAAACACGCCCAAAACGGGTCGCGATACCCCGAAGCTCAGTATTATTTCCGGGTTGCAGCCATTCACTTGGCAAGCCCCGAAATAATATCAGGTCGTCTCCATCTTCCAGTGCCAGCAAACGAACAACCAATCTTAACATGGTAGAACTTGCCCAGGTATGTGGATAATCGCCAACCGTTCGACGCCCTTTTCCCACCGGCATCTGCTCCTCCGGCCATGTAGCAACCGGGCTGGCATGGTTTGCCATAGCATACAAAACATCTGCGGCTTTTTTGCCCTCACCACGCTTAAGATATGTTTCCGCAAGAAAGCCTCCGTAATAGACCCAGATGCCATTTGTCAGCCAGCCAGTGCTTGTGGGGAGACCTTGTACACTGTTGGACTCCAGCATCACCAGCGTGTCGTCAACGAGGGGATCATCAGGTTTGATATGACGGCCGTGCATTATTGCTTCAGGCAACATCCACTGGGCACGCTGTGGAACGTCTGTATTTTTAATACCCACACGCACCGGTAAATACCAATTACCTTGCTCATCCTGTTGTTTATCACGCTGTACCGCAGATTTAAAGGAAGCAAAAAATTTGTCGTATAATTTCTGCCATGCCTGCGCCTGCTCTTGTTTACCGTAACGTTCTGCGGTTTCTATGGCCATGGGCAAGGCAATGAGGATCCAATTCACACTGGCGTATTCCGGCTGTACACCACCAATCCCGCCGTCGGCAAAACCGGCGGGGGTTAAACCATAATTCGGAGCTCCCGGTTTAAGGGTCTGTTCACGAAGATATTGCAGCCAATCGACACCTTTTTCCACATGATGCCAGCGCTCCAGTAACCAGGCATCATCGCCAGTTAGCTCAACATACCTGCAAAGCGCCCAAATCAAAAGAGCAGTTTCGCGATGGATGTTATTCGGCCGCATGACCTCTACTTGTCCGGATTCATGCTGATACCGCAGGTAGCCTTCAAGAACATGTTTGGCATTTTCTATATCCCCTAATTGCAAAGCCAGTTCGGCAAAGTACACGCCGTCATGCATCCACAAGCCGCGATACAAAGCCACACCGGGCTGAAACTGCAGATAACCATCGACTATTTCGCTCGACTGATAAAAGGTTCGAAGCGAAGCATCCAGCATGTTTTGCAAATCCGGATCAGGAACAATAAATTGGTCGTACGGAATACCGGAGTCTTTCAACCAATATTGTTTTCTTTTTTCCAGCTCAGTGGCTTTATCAAATTCCGGGAAAACCGCCGGATCGGATTCAAAACCATCCTGTACAATCGCCACAACGCCGATAGTATTCTTTGCGAAAATTAAATCCAGCCCTTTGTCAGTTCGCTCAATATACACAGGCGCCGGCAATGTCTTTATGAAAGCAATACCGTCTGCAATCACCGTATTCATACCTGCGTCATACTTAAGTTGGCGTTTGGTTTGAATGCGCAGGCTCGGTGTACCGCCACCGGACACGTCCGCTTCCAGAACGTCGAAACGCGGTGCACGAGTATTTACCTGGGGTTCACGTCCCGCGTCCAGATACATCTCAGCCTTATCCGATAATTCCCCGCGAATAAGTGCGTCCTCATCCAGATCATAGCCAGCCGGAAAAACCCATACGGCATTTACAAACGTGTTCGGGTCGCCCTTTGGTGACTGAATATCTATATCGATTACACCGTCGTGATTTTCATCTTTTGCCGTGAAGCTGTAGACCTGAGGTGTATTTACGGGACCCGCTTCGAGGGGATCAAAGGTCAGAGACTCAGTTCCCTCCACATCTAATTTGAGCGTACGCAGTCCGGTTTGTTTTCTATAACTTTCACAAAACCCCAAGACAACGGTTTTACCACCACCTTTTTTTGTCACCGGGACATGATAAATTATTGGACGATTAGTACCCCAGGCAACATGCGGAAAAGCCGGATCAACTGGCTCCTTTGGAGATGCCCAGGACTGAGTGCCAGTTAATCCATTGCTGCGCCAAATGCCATCCTCTTTAGACGCGCCTTGCTCAAAAGTTTCCGGCAACAAACTGAAAGTCCTAAGAGAAATCTGATGCTTCCCTGCTTGAAGCTTTGTAAGAACAACCGGAATTCTGGCATCGTCGTAATATTGTTTATTAAGGGTGAGTTCTTCTTCTGCCAGGCCGAAGGAGATGATCGTTTTAGGCCGCACATAAGGTCCGGGGCCAAAATCATAAAGTAGTGAACCGCTTTCGTTCACGAGCGTTTTATGAAAATCCCCTGGAAAACCGATGGCACTATACCAGTATTCGGGCGAATAACGGTGGTCAATCGACGCCTCCTGACTGTGGCTGACTTCTAAGTTGCAGAGCAATCCAACTAAAGCCAAACCAATTATAAAATGACGGATATATTTAAGCGAGCATTTTAAGGGATTACCAAGGAATTCTTTCATATTTATTGCTATCTCCTTACTCATATTGATACGCCAATACCTCAAATTCAGGCACCTTGCCATCATCAAGAATTTCCAATTTTAGATTTTTCTTATCTTTTACAATTTCAATCAACCATGACTCACCAGTATTTTTAATCGATATTTCCGGCTGCGTAGCATCCAAGGTCATAGGGACACCAGCCATCACAAGAAACGCATCGTTGGCTTTTTCTTTAGTTCCGACATCCACATACTTGAACACACCTACGGAATCCGGCAGAGACAATTTACCGGTACTGACTTTCACTTTCGGACTACCTGCACAAACTGCATAAAATTTTGCATGTGGCCGGGTAATTATGAAGGTGTTTTCCTTTCCGATAAACTCGGCTTTTTTATCCCGGTTTTCTGCAAACCACCGCGCTGAAAAAGAAGAGAGTTGTTCAGACTTCATCACTTTGTCCAGCACGATTAAAGCCGGTAAATCCGGGAACACCAACACTGTCCTTGTCACAGATTTCACATCTTTATTCACCAGGGCGTATGCAGGTGTTGCGTCACTGGCCCAGTAACTGTAACCCGCACGTTCACCCGACCGGACTATCATTGCAGAAGCTTTACTTTCATTGGTGCCTTCTTCCCCATGATGGTATTGATGACCTTCTCCATCAATTAAAATAGTGTTATGAGCAACTGATGTACGCAGAAGCCAGTCTGGCAACAATCGGTTGTATGTCGGGCGGTACTGGTCGGCCAGCAAAATTTCACCGTTATATTTTAAAATAACAGAATTTCGGTCACCATGCTCGTGGTTCATGGGGCCGCCGCTGCGCATTGCGACAACGAGGTCTTCCATCTCGTAACCTGTACGGGTTACGATCCAATCGAGACTCAGGTGTTTAAAATAGTCGTTTGGCGAAGGGGCTGTCGGTGCGATGGTTGAATCATAGTGAACAAATGAAAGGAGGTTATGTCTTGGTGCATAATTTTGCGCCACATATTGTGACAAACCATCCCTTGATTTACGCGCGATCCAAAATCCAACAGCTGAATTAAGACTGTAGCCGGCATCGCCAAAATTTACACTGCCGGCTGGATCCAGATGGTATGGCATGAGCATGGCAAGGTTATAATCCATCATGCCCTGATAATTTACCGCATCAAATAGGTCGAGACCTTCCTGGCGATCCACAACTTCTACAAAATAAATGAGATAAGTCATAGCGTAATTCAGGTAGGAAACACCTTCGTCATAACTGCCATCAGGCTCTATTAGATCAACAAATCGGTAGTAGCTATCCAAAAGCATTTCGCGCCAGTCATCAATGCGATCATCTTTTCCATTAAGGGTGTACATTCCCAGCGCCATACCACCGGCAACCACAGCCCGGAAGTTGTTGTGTCCGAGAATAACCGGCCAGCGGCTCATGTCAGGGACATCGATATTCCAGGGCTTATCCGGAGCAAAACTCCAACCTTTTACGGTTTCGGGATAGCGCATGCCGTAAAGCGCTCGGTAGCAAGGTACCATGCCTTTTTCAGCAATCTGGTGCAATACCTCGGCGCGTTCTTCTGGAGATAAAAGCTCATAAATCCAGTCATAGCTTAGTGACATCCAGGCAGTCAACCGACCGGCTTGCAGAAAACCCACCGTATGTTTGCCATTTTCAAGGAAGAAGTCCCAGCGTTTTAACTTCAGGGTTTCCAGCATTCCTTTGCGCGCTAATTCGCCTCTCTGCTCGTCACCGGTAACAGCATATAAAAACGCCTCTCGTAAAAAGTTTTTATCCTTTTCGTAATCAGCTTCTAGTAGGGATTTCCAATATTCCTTAAATACAGGAAGTTGGGTATTTTGAAATATCCGGGGAATATCCTTTTTTGAGAAGAGAAGATTAACCGGAAACTCATCGGGAGGCGTTCCAGCATAAACTGAATTTTGCAATTGAAGCCCTATAAGTAAAACCAGAAGGGCTCTCCAGTTACGCTTCATCAACAAAAACATAGGGAAAAATTTCATGCTGTAATTCCTTTTTCTTAATATGCATCGATGCCAAGAAATTGAAAATATTCACCGCAAATATAATCAAAGTCTCTTATCGCATCCATATATTTGTTTTCATGGTGCAAACTCTCTATCATTGTATTTTTTAATGTGCGGAAGGCTTGAATATAATTATCTACTGTTTCAGTACCTTTTAAAAAACTGTCAATTTTAATGTCATGAATTTTTTGCCATGAATTAAGGCTTTTGCGGGAACTTAAAACCTGTTCTTTTTTTGTAAGCAGGGTAATTTTCTTTTGCGTGATTTCCGAGGCCATTTCAATCCTTCTATCTTCCATTGTGGTCTCAATATTCAGGATGTCAGCTTTTGCTTTTTGAATGGTGTTGCGCAATATCGATTTATCAAATCTTTTAATTGCAAGCCCGGTAACAGCTTTATAATATGGTGCATGCTCGATATTACTTATTCTGTCACGGTAATTATACTGTCCCTCTACTGATAAAAATATGTCCCATTTACCTTTTTCAGCCAACCGTCTTTTTTCAATTGCGTTTTTCTTAATTAACGCCAATACTTTTAATTCTGTGTCGTTTTGAATGGCCTTTTGTAAAATTTCATCATAGGGAGCCGAAACATAGTAGTCGCCAAAATAGTCCTCTAATTCAAAATCGAGCTCAATTGGTTTTATAGTATAGCTGTCAAAATTTATGGCAGCGATCCAACGTTTCATTCTAATTAATAAAGACTGAACATCAATCTCCCAACCTTGTATTCTTGAAGTGAGAGAATTTATTTCTCCTTCAAGTTGTTGTTGCTCTACAAATCGATCCCCCAATTCATCACTATTTCTCAATTCTATCAGATTATCCTTATATATTTTTAGCCTTTGTAAAATCTGTTCTCTTGGGACATAATCATAATACATTTCCAAAGCATTGCGGATTGTTCTGCGAATGGTGTTCACATAATCCAATTGTGCACTGAACAATTCATTTTCTTCAAACGTTCTTTTAATTATCCGATTCAACTTACGATTCGAGCTGAATAGTGGGAATTGTACTTCTGCTTCTAAAAATTGAGTATTTTCATCCGGCACACCCTCTCCCCAGATATTACGATTCCCCCAAAAGGCTCCGACAGAACTGCCATCAAAAAATTCTTTTTGAATACCAATGGATGTAGAGCTTTCAAAGTCTTTATTTCGATCTCCTTGTATTTCAGAATTCATTTTAAATGGAGTGAATTGGGTAAATTCACTTTCAAATAATTTAAAATTGAATTGAGCAGACTCTAATTTATGTTTCGCTGCTTTTATTCTTGAACTATTATCCATGGTCAAACGCATTATCGACTCCGGGAAAATGTCCATATCAGTTTGGCAAAAACCTAAACTGCTTAAAATTAAAATGTGAAAATATACTACCGGGATGATTTTCAGCTTCATTAAATTTCCAATATTTGTTGTAGTGTGGCTTAGTTTATTGCCCACTCATAACAGCAGGTTTAGGATAACAAAATAAAACCGTGTTTCCATTTTTTCAAGGACTATATAGTTGTAATTTTTGTTTACTTTGAATCCATTTACAGTCAGAGTACTTAATTCTACCTTTTTTTGTAAATAAGACAAAACATGGACTTATGAAATATATACTTTCAATTAACTTTCGTTTATTGTCATTTTTCCTATTTTTTTGTTGTATTTCTGGTTTGATTAATTTATCTTTTCGTCAGCATTATAACATTTAACACCCTCAATTTTATATACTAACTCAATAAGATTATCTGATGCTAACGAACGAACGCCATCGACAAATTGTTGAAACACTTGCTTCGAAGTATAGTGCATCAGTTGCCGAATTAAGCAAACTCTTTGATGTTTCCCCGGTTACGATTAGGTACGATTTAAATCAACTCGCAAAACATGGTCATGTGATCAGAATGCACGGCGGTGCGCAAATTAGCAAAGAGCGAGTCCGTCAGGAATACACTTTTGCCACACGGCAAAACGTTAATGCAGACAAGAAAAAAAATATTGCTGAATTAGCCACAACACTTATCGAGCCGCGAGATTCAATTCTATTGGATTCAAGTTCCACGGCAGTTGCGGTTGCCAATGCGATTAAACGGTCAAATGATGTATCAGACCTCACAATTGTGACAACAGGAATCTGGACTGCGCTTGAATTATTAGGATCGCCGGATATTAATGTTGTGCTTGCCGGTGGTTATGTGCGCAACACAACCGGTTCGATTACAGGCTCCATTACCAACGAAATATTAAATAAATTCAATTTTCAAAAAGCTTTTCTTGGCGCGTATGGTGTATCGGATTCAAAAGGATTCACAGATTTACAATTGCTGGAAGTTGAATTGAAGCGGGCTATTATTCAACGCACGCAGGAAGTTATTATTATTGCAGACAGCAGTAAGTTTGGTCAGCTTGGATTAGCAAATTTTGCAGAATTAAGTAACGTATCAACAATCATTACGGACAATTCCGCACCTGCTAAAATGGTTAACTCCTTCAAGCAAAAAGGCGTTGATGTGATGATTGCACCTGATTCCAATAAAGACTCTAAAAAGTAAAATTGGAGAAATCCACAAATGGCCGTTAAAACTGTAATATCTGTCGATCTGGGAGCCGACTCAGGCCGGGTTATGGCAGTTCATTATAATGGTCAAAATCTCACAATTGAAGAATTACATCGCTTCCCCAACTCCAGTGTCGTGGTCAACGACACCCTTCACTGGAATTTTTTAAAACTTTGGGGTGATATTCGGGACGGGATTACCAAAGCCAAATCGTTGAAACCAGAAAGCATAGGCTTGGATACCTGGGGTGTAGACTTTGCTTTGTTAGACTCAAAAGGAAATCTAATCGGCAACCCGGTTCATTATCGTGACAAACGTACTGACGGTATCATGGAAGAAGTATTTCAGAGGGTCGATAAAACCAAAATATTCGAGAAAACCGGGATTCAGTTCATGCAAATTAACACACTGTATCAGCTATATAATCTCGTGGCCACGAACTCTCCTCAACTTCAGATCGCAGAGACATTCCTGACGGCTCCTGATTTATTGAACTATTGGCTTACGGGTGTCAAATCATGTGAATTCACAAATGCTACAACGACGCAAATGCTGGATCCAAACACAAAAACCTGGGCGTCTGAAATTATTGAAGACTTAGAAATACCTGATCATATTTTCCCGGAAATCGTTCCACCTGGTACGAAACTGGGCGAGTATGAAAATATTCCAGTCATTGCTCCAGCCTGCCATGACACAGGAAGCGCCGTAGCCGCTGTTCCGACAAGTACTCCGAACTTTGCTTATATTAGCAGTGGCACATGGAGTTTAGTTGGATTAGAGGTTGATAGTCCAATTATTAATTCAGAAGCCCTCAAAGCAAATGTTACAAACGAGGGCGGTGTTTACGGCACATTCAGATTACTCAAAAATGTTATGGGCTTGTGGATTGTTCAACAATGCCGGAAAGCGTGGCAAGAGAGTGGGAAATCCTACTCATATCCTGAATTGACGCAAATGGCTGCAGATGCTAAACCATTGCAAACTTTCATTTCGCCAAATGATCCGACTTTTCTTCACCCGGGAGATTATCCAGGTTTAATTCGGGAGTTTTGCAAACAAACGAACCAGCCAATACCCGAATCTGAGGGAGCGATCATTCGTTGTGTATTAGAAAGTTTAGCTTTAGCTTATCGTGATGTTTTAGAGAAACTGCAATCTCTTTCCGGTAAGCAAGTTGAGGTTATTCACATAGTTGGCGGCGGTATTCAAAATGACCTGTTGTGCCAAATGACAGCTAATGCTACAGGTATTCCGGTAAAAGCTGGCCCGGTTGAAGCAACAGTGATTGGCAATGCCATTGTGCAACTAATTACTCTTGGAGAATTAAAAAACATCCACGAGGCTCGACAATTAGTTACCACAATAGATGAAATAAAGCAATATGAGCCCACAGATATTGAAATGTGGGACGAGGCTTTCAAAAAATATAGCAATGTTTTAAACTGAGAAAAAACACAATGGAGTTAGCGCGAGTAGAGGGAACGATAGTATCGACAATCAAAGCTGACGGTCTAAAAGGCCGCAAATTATTGTTGGTTAATTTGTTAAGCCCCGATGTAAAACCGACAGATAATTACCTGGTTGCAATTGACTCCGTTGGAGCAGGTTCTGGTGAAGTTGTCATAGTTGTTCGTGGTAGTTCGGCACGACAAACCTCGGATTTATCCAGCGTTCCAACAGATAGCAGCATCGTTGCAATCGTCGACTCGATAGAATTTAAAGGCGACGTTGTTTTTCGCAAAGAAGATGGTAATTGAGATATGAAGCTCGGAAAGGTCTTAGGGAAAGTTTGGGCTACGGTAAAAGATCCAAAGTTAGAAGGCGTCAAATTATATATCATGCAGCCCATAGATGAATATGAAAAACCAATGGGCAAAGCCTTAATCGCGGTTGACGCTGTAAGTTCACGAGAAGGCGATATAGTCTACTGGGTGGGTGGCGCAGAGGCCACGTTGCCTTTTAAAGATAGGCAGATTCCATCGGATGCAAGCATAGTAGGATTAGTTGATCGAATTGATACATAAAAAAAATGGGCATTATGTTTCTTTGTGAAGTAGTTGGGTCTATTGTTTCAACCATCAAGCATGATTGTTACCAAGGCAAAAAAATCATGCTGGTTCGACCTATTTCGCCCGACAAAAAAATGCAAAATGGCACGATGGTCGCCGTTGACACGGTCGGTGCGGGAAAAGGAGAAATAGTTCTTGTGGCGGCTGAAGGTCGATCTGCGTCAGAAATTTTGAAATTTGAATCTAGAATGCCAATGCGAAGTGTTATCGTGGGGATAGTTGATAAGATCCAGATAAACCGTTTCAAATATTAAGGCTCAAAACCACAATAAGTAAAAATGGATAAATTTAGTTGAACACAAATCATTCAGAAATTAAACAAAAAGAACTACGCCCGGTTGTTGAAGAAATAGTGCGCAAAGTTATCGATGCTGTCCTCTCAGAAAAACAAGAGATGCTGGTACCAATTGAAGTCTCAGCGCGCCACTTGCACGTGACGCAACAAGACCTGGAAACACTTTTTGGACCGGGTCATCAATTATCAAAACTAAGGGACTTAAACCAACCCGGAGAATTTGCATCAAATGAAACAGTGAGTGTGATGGGTCCCAAAAGGCGAATGCTCGAAAGTGTTCGCATATTAGGGGCAATTCGTGAAATCACACAAATAGAGTTATCTTACACTGATGGAATTCATCTTGGCATTGATTTACCACACCGGATTTCAGGTGATATTAAAGCCTCTGCGCCGATTGTACTAATGGGACCACGTGGCGTTTTAGAGCTGAAAGAAGGTGCAATCAGGGCGATGCGTCATATTCACATCAGCCCGGAACAGGCCCTACAATGGGGGCTAAAAAAGGGTCAAAAAGTAAGTGTACAAACCCAGGGTCCCATGCAGGTTACATTTGACAACGTCGTTATCAGGACCGGTGAAAACCTAAACTTGACCATGCACATTGATACAGACGAAGCAAATGCCGCTGGAATACAGAAGGGCGAAATTGGAATCATCATCAAAGAATAGTTTGAATTAAAAGTATGAGAAAAAGAGAAAAATAAATGGCACAAGTAGATGAAAATGTTGTGCGCAGCATAGTACAGAAGGTTATAACCGAACTGGACAAAACGGAGATATTGCAGCACAAAGCTGGGATGAGTTCCATTGCCAACGGCGTATTCGATGATGTAAATAAAGCGGTTGAAGCTGCTGAAAACGCTCAGAAAATTTGGGTTAAAACACCGAAAACCACTAAAGCGAAAGTCATTGAAGCGCTTCGGCAAGCCATGCATGAAAACGCAACCGAGTTCGCCAGACAGGCGCTTGCAGAAACCGGGATGGGACGACTCGAAGACAAAATTGCTAAACATCACAACGCTGCTGACGCCACGCCGGGACTCGAAGACTTGGAGACGCGTTCCTGGATGGGCGATCGAGGTACGGTTGTCGAACAACTTGCTCCTTATGGTGTAATCGCGGGCATCACGCCATCCACTCATCCCATACCTGTTTTGCTTAACAGTATTATAATAATGATTGCGCCGGGCAACAGCGTGGTATTCAGCGTTCATCCCTCGGCAAAAAATGTGTCTGCGTATGCAATGGATATTTTCAACAAGACCATTCAAAACAATGGCGGCCCTGCAAACCTCGTTTCTATGATTCGGGAGCCTTCACTGGAAAATGTAGACAAATTATTTCATCATAAGACAATTTCCATGATTGCAGCCACCGGCGGGCCGGCAATGGTAAAAGCTGCATTTGCAGTTGGTAAGAAAGTCGTTGCTGCGGGACCGGGAAACCCTCCTGTTCTCGTTGATTCGACAGCATGTTTACAATCCGCCGCAAAACATATTATTGATGGCGCTTCATTTGACAACAACATATTGTGTATAGCTGAAAAAGAAACTTTCGTAGTTGAGTCGGTTTTTGATGACTTCATGAAAGCGATGGAAGGAAAGGGAGCGATTCGCTTGAACGCTTCCCAAATTGAAATTCTTACCGAAAAAGCTCTGCGCAAAGATGAGCAAGGTACAATTTTCGGGCGCATTGAGTATATCGGCAAAAATGCAAATATTTTGGCGCAAGCCTGTGGGATGAATATTACGGATGATGTGCGTTTACTTTTTGGCGAAGTTCCGACTGATCACCCGTTTGTGGTTGCAGAACAAATGATGCCATTTATGCCGGTTGTCAAAGTCGGCACAATTGAAGAAGGTATATCACAAAGCGTAAAAGCTGAACATCGTTTTGGACATACAGCGATGATACATTCAAATAATTTTGATAACATAACAGCCTTTACCCAGGCAGTCGATACGGACATTGTTATTGTCAACGGGCCATGCGTTGCGGGCAACGGCCCAAATGCGGCTGAAGGATATTTCTCGCATACTATCGCAAGTCCAACCGGTGAAGGTGTTTGTACAGCACGCGACTTTGCCCGTGTTCGACGGTTAGCAGTTTATAAAGCATTACAAATAGTCTAAATTAGACATCACAATTAAAACAAGGAGAAAGTAAGTATGGCACTCGAAGCATTAGGAATGATTGAAACAAGAGGATTGATAGGAGCCATTGAAGCAGCAGACGCAATGGTTAAAGCAGCAAATGTAAATTTGGTAGGTAAAGAACAAATAGGCGGTGGCTATGTTACTGTAATGGTGAGAGGTGATGTTGGGGCTGTTAAAGCAGCTACTGATGCCGGCGCAAGCGCTGCTGAAAAAGTCGGCGAATTAGTCTCAGTTCATGTCATTCCAAGACCACATAATGATGTTGAAATGATTTTACCAAGTGCTAAAAAATAAGGGACGTAATTGTGCATAAAAATATTTTTTCTCTTAAACAAGATATCGTAGCAATTGGCCGCCGCGTTTATGAACGCGGCTACGTCGCATCAAATGATGGTAACATTAGTATTCGAATTGATGACGAACGAATTTTAATTACGCCCACCGGCGTTAGTAAAGGTTTCATGAAACCTGAAGACATGGCAATTATCGACTACGAAGGAAACTTGGTAAGTGGCACGGCAAAAGCTTCTTCCGAACGTTTTATGCATATCAGTATGTACAAAGCGCGTCCTGATATTAACGCAGTTTGTCATGCACACCCCCCCCATGCTACTGGCTTTGCCGTGGCCGGCATCCCACTTGACCAGTGTGTTTTACCAGAGGTTATCGTGGCTTTGGGAAGCATTCCAATAGCTGACTATGGGCTTCCCGGCACAGATGAACTATTCAAACCAATCGCAAAGCATGTCAAAGATCATGATGCGTTTTTGCTTGAAAATCACGGCGCAACCACCATTGGCCATGATGTTTTGAATGCCTATCATAAAATGGAAACCCTGGAGCATTTTGCACACATTTTATTTGTGGCCAAATCTTTAGGCAGGGTCAATGAGTTGGGGCAGAAAGATGTGCAGGATCTCGTTGGGCTGCGCGAAAAGTTTGGAATAACATCGGGAGCAAGCTGTAACATCGCGCCACAAAATCAGACAAGTTCCTCTTCACCAGTGCAACCGGCTAATGTGAATTCAAATAACATAGATAAAGAAGAACTGGTTCAGAAAATCACTGATGCTGTTTTAAAACGTCTAAACAGTTGATGGAAGAAAAATGAAAGTCATTGTATGTAATATCGGCTCCAGTAGCTTGAAGTTTCAACTATTGGAAATGGCAACGGAATCCATTCTTGCGCAAGGGCACATGGAGCGAGTCGGGTCAAATGAATCGACAATTGTGTATTCTGCCGGTGAAAAAAAAATCCATGAAACTCAAACTCCGTTGCCAAGTCAGCGCGATGCAGTACAACACATGCTCAACTTTTTGGTTGCACCAAACTATGGTATATTGAAAAGTCTAGATGAAATCGATGCGGTTGGATTTAAGACGATCCAGGCGGGCGACAAAAATGGTTCTGTGTTATTAACACAGGAAGTACTCGACGCGATGGAATATTATCGCGATTTGGCGCCGGCGCATAATCCGCCCTATTTAAGCGCCATTTATATGTTCCGTGAACTCTTGCCCAAGACCCCACTTGTTGGAGTATTTGAGCCCGGGTTTCATACTCAGGCACCTGATTATGCTAAAATATACGGCACACCTTATGAATGGATTGAAAAATATGGTGTAAAAAAATACGGCTATCATGGCGCTTCACATCGGTTTGTGACCGGTGAAACGGTTCGCCTGTTAAATCTGCCGCAGGATGATCATAAAATCATAAGCTGCCATCTTGGTGGCTCATCATCATTGTGCGCTTTTAAAAATGGGATCGCGGTGGATACGTCAATGGGATTCACACCGCAATCCGGTCTTATTCAGGGCACACGTATCGGTGATCTTGATCCCTATGTTTTACCCTATGTCATGGATAAAAAAGAAATTTCTTTAGAAGATGCTTTAAAAGAGTGTTCAAAAAATGCAGGTTTAGCCGGGCTTTCCGGTACCTCGGGAGACATGCGGGATATTAATGAAGCCATAGCAAGTGGCAGCAAACGCGCCTTACTCGCCCGCAATAAATTCATCTATGATATTAAAAGGTACATCGGAGAATTTCTCGTGCTGATGGAAGGTCTGGATGCAATTACCTTTACCGGCGGCATAGGAAATAAAGATGCTGATTTAAGAAAAGAAGTACTTGCCAGCCTCGAGTTTTTAGGTTGCCAACTAGACCAAACCCAAAACGAACAACATGCAACGACTATCTCCACGGCAAGCTCGGAAATAAAAGTACTTGTTGTGAAAACAAATGAAGAAATTGTAGTTGCCCGTGAAACAGTCAAAGTAGTTGAAAACCATATCTAATTGTGTTGAGGTAAAAACAAGATTCGAAACGCAAAGAACGCGGAGAAGGGTGATTTGCCTGATTCAACGCTTCCAGGGCAATGCCTAACTCTCGTAGTATTAATAGTCTTTTTCTCTGTGTAACTCAGCGTCCTCGGTGTTAATTTTTTTTAGGAATAGTTCAGATTAATAGTTTGTCAAAAAGTGCTGTTTTTTATCGCAAAAACAAAAATACAAGAACCTAAATAAATTACTTGTACACTAGTAAGCTGCAAAGGCGCTTAAATGTCCCTTCCCAAACGAGAATCCCCTAAAAACAAAAGAGTTTCACTGTTTGTCACCTGTCTCATCGATATGATATTCCCTGAAACAGGAATGTCCGTCGTCAAAATTCTGGAGCATCTCGGAATCACTGTTGACTTCCCAATGGAGCAAACGTGTTGCGGCCAACCAGCTTTTAACGGCGGTTATCGCAAAGAAGCCCGTGAAGTGGCAATTCAATTTTTAAAGGCTTTTAAGAATGCTGAAGTCATCGTCACACCATCGGGCTCATGCGCTGCTATGATCAGGCACGAATATATGGCATTGTTGCAAGATAATGAAAAATGGCTTTCTGAAGCAGAAAGGATAGCCTCTATTACCTGGGAGTTTACAGAATTTCTCGTCGATGGCCTGGGCATAACTGATCTTAAAGCGGCACTCCCAAAACCGGAAAAATTTGCTTTTCATGATTCCTGTCACGGATTACGTCATTTAGAATTAGGCTCCCATGGACGCGAACTTCTTAAAAATATACAGAATGCAGATTTAACCGACCTCAAAGATAGCGATGTTTGCTGTGGTTTTGGCGGACTATTTAGTGTGAAAATGCCGGATATTAGCGGTGCCATGTTACAAAAAAAAATAGATAATATTGATGAATGCAGTGCAAAGACAATTCTCGGCGGTGATGTAAGCTGTATGATGCACATGAACGGCGGACTTGAAAAACAAAAATCGAACAAGAGAGTACGGCACATCGCCGACATCCTTGCGGAGGGCCTCCCAGGCAAATGAAAATACAATCGAACGATTTTTCTAAAATCGCGAAAAGGGCCATCAATGATCCCGATTTACAGGCCGCTGTCAGTTTTGGTACAAATTTAGGCTACACTAAACGCAAGGCTGCCATGTTTGCCGAAAGTCTCGAACATGGTGAAGCCATGCGAAAACAAGCTGCTTCAATAAAACGCAGAGCGCTTAACCAGCTGCCTGATTTATTAGAACAAGCCGAAGCCAACATGCAGGCCAAGGGCATTAAAGTGCTTTGGGCCAGTAATGATACAGAAGCCAACCAACACGTTCTTGAAATCGCCCAAAAGCATCAAGTTAAATTGGCAGTTAAAAGTAAAAGCATGGTCACAGAGGAGACTGGCTTAAACCACGCCTTAGAAGACGAAAAAATCGAAGTCATTGAGACCGACCTCGGCGAATTTATTGTGCAGCTTGGAGAAGAAACACCCAGCCACATCGTGGTTCCAATCATCCACAAAACAAAGTCAAGTATCCGCAATGTGCTGATAGAAAAGGCAAATATGCTGCCGCTTGATGATACTGAAGAGATGACAGATTTTTGTCGGCAGCATCTTCGACAAAAGTTCCTGAACGCCGACATGGGTATATCCGGTGGTAACTTTATTATTGCAGAAACCGGCAGTTTGTGCCTGGTGACAAATGAAGGTAATGGCCGCATGGTCACCAGCTTGCCGAAAGTTCACGTTGCCCTGGTTGGTATAGAAAAAGTAATTGCGACAGTTGAAGATTACGCCACGCTAACCCAGGTTTTGCCGCGCAGTGCAACAGGCCAGACCCTGACCGTCTACACCAATATCATTAACGGGCCGCGTTATGCCAATGAGCCTGACGGGCCGGAACATGTTTACGTCATTTTTTTGGACAATGGCAGGAGTAAAATTTATGCATCCGGTTATACAGAATCCCTTGCTTGTATTCGGTGCGGCGCTTGTCTGAATGCGTGTCCTGTCTATCAATCCACAGGAGGACATGCTTATGGCTGGGTTTACCCGGGACCTATTGGCGCCATAGTTACGCCATTGCTCAAAGGTCTGGAAAACTCAACGCCGCTGCCCAATGCCAGCAGTCTGTGCGGCATGTGTAAAGAAGTTTGTCCTGTGGATATCGATATTCCGCGCATGTTGCTGGACCTGCGCCACGATTTGACTGAGCAAAAGCGTAGCCCTAAAATATGGGGATTGGGTATCAATATATGGGCGAAGATAAATAAATCCCCGCACTTGTATAAATTATCCGGAAAAGTCGCTGCTCTATTTTCAAAGCTGCTGCCTTTGAAAAATTTGCCCGGCCCACTTGCCGGTTGGACAAAACACCGAACCTTGCCTGTTTTAGCAAAAAAATCTTTCAGAGGACTTTGGCAGGAACATCACAATGAAAAGGCTGAAAATAATGACTAGCCGTGAACAGATTTTGTCTCAGCTAAGATCTAAACAAAAACCATTTCAGAATACTCCTCAAGAGGACTCGTATCTGCACATGGTTCCCGTACAAGAAACCGACAAAGACTCACTCAAAAAACGTTTTATTACTGAAGCCGAAAAGTTAGCAAGTAAAGTTTACGAAGTGCAAAATAAAAAACAGGCCGGCGAGAAACTTTACGAGTTGATAAAAAATGAGTCAAAGGTTAGCTGTTGGGATGAGATTCAAATTCTTTTAGAAGAGGCAATCAAAAAAAAACCGACACAAAAAATTGAAATTGCTGATCCACTTGATCCATCTGTACAAGTTGGGATAAGCGGCGCTGAAGCAGCATTAGCCGCCACTGGCAGCCTGGTCATTTGCAGTGGCAATGGTAAGCCGCGAACGACATCCCTTTTGCCTCCTGTTCATATTGCGATACTAAATACCCAACAAATCCTGCCTGATTTAGAGAGCTGGATGGCTTTGCAAAAATCCTCTGACCTATCAAAATTTAGCAAATCGAGTAATATTTGCATTATATCAGGGCCAAGCCGGACCGCCGATATTGCGATGGAATTAATTATGGGAATGCACGGGCCGAAAGAAATGCATATTATTTTGATTGATGATGTTTAACCGCACATTTAACTGGCAAAACCGCACACCGAAGTTTCAGTTTTAGAAAACGAGTAGCGCGGTTTTGTCCGAATTGAAATGAATGTTAGGCACCCATTTTGTCACTTTTAAGGCAATGTAAACCGCTTCATCCACTCCCAATGTCGATTGGCGCCATGAATCGGATGATTTATAGTATTGGGGTAAGAATGATCCAGCCCTTCAATTAAATTGAAATCGAATACTCTATTTCCATCGGGTATACCCTTAAACGTAGCCGTTAACACCGAGCTTGTATCCCCCGATAGTGTATAGGTAGGTTCAAAATTAAAGCTTTTTGTATGAACGTTTACGATTTTTTTAAACAGGGAATGATTGGTGAGCAAGTCGTCAAATAATGCCAATGAAGGATAAATCTCATTCTGAAACCATGTCTCATCCCGATTGCCCACTTCAAAAATGATGGGTAGATTTCTCACTGCAGTAAAAACGGTATCAATTTGATGTGTGCCGGCGGATTGTACAATTGCAGCAAAAAAGTCGCTCATCTCAACGGCACATCTAAATGCCATCTGGCCTCCACTTGAAAAGCCTGCCAGGTAAATCCTATTGGCATCTATATTGAACTTATTGTGGAGGTCTGTTATCACCTGACGAAGAAACTTAACATCGTCACGGGGTTCTTCGCCTGTGCAGAATTCAAATATACCAGGGAAGCTGTTCCAACGAGTACCGTTTTGTAATACACCATTGGATTTATTGTAACAGTAGCTCCACGCGGTTGGGAAAACTGTGATGATATTCTCCGTTTCCCCTAGTTCTTTCCAGCCTGAATTATTGTAGGTGCCTTCACCTGTTCCAGAGCCACCGTGTAGCATAAATACGATTGGCGTAGGAATGTTCTCATTATAACCTGCCGGGATATGGACATAATATTCTCTTGTATCGCCGTCGACATCCATCGTGTAGTAATTCTTTCCA
>JAJDAE010000300.1 GCA_029262035.1 Candidatus Zhuqueibacterota bacterium | reverse complement strand
AAAATCGTAAAAGGCGGTGAAACCCCGACTGCGCGTGCCGTGGTCATATTGAGGGTCAACCTGTCATCAATAGCAATCCCCACAGGCAATTCTTCGGGTTTCTCACCTAACAAAATTCTCTGAAAATTAAGCGCAATGCGACGGGTAATTTTCGGAAAAACATCCGGGCTCAAAGTTGCCATAATTCCGCGTTCAACCTCATCGACGCCGAGCAATGAAAAACTCGGAATTTTTCGTTCAATCAACTCTTTAACAAGGCGGTCAAATTCTTTCGAGTTGAGATGCAGCAGGGGGAGCAGGTAGGCCGCCTCAATATCATCCGTGAGTTGCAGTAACGCGGAACTAATATCTTTTTCAACCGCGATAATTTTTGGTTCAGCATTTAACGCTTCGAGTGATTCTCTTACCAGCGGATACAACTGCGGCACACTTTCCCCAACAGCGCCATTTATAAGGATGGCGATTTTCCTGAATGGCACAATTTCCTGAAACATTTTGATATCCCGGAGAAACTGTGCAGGCAGGGAAATGTAACTCAGATTTCTGACGCCGCTTTTTCCGTCTAACATCGGGATGTTTTGAATGTGCGCATCGATCACAAAAGGCGCAATCACCGGTTTGCTGAACGGCCCCAGACGCGCTATTTCGGAAGATACAATTACGCCCATTGCCAGCACCAAATCAACCTGTGGATCCTGTAGTTCTTTTTTGATGGCTGCATGAATACCCGGCAGCGTCCAGTCGGCGATGATTTGCTTTGATTCCGGGAAATGAACATCAAATTCCTTTTCCGTCAAGGCGAGAATTTCATCTATTGCCATCTTGCGAATCGCATCGTTGTTCTCCCAGGGGCCATCAATTACAACGCCAACGGTCACCGATCGCTTTTGTGCAAAAACAGGACTGGTAGAAAAAATAAGTGGGGTTATATTTAAAATGAAGATGAGAAATAAAATTCTCCTCATAACTCCTCCGGTTTTGGTTTTATAAAAAGAATTATTCGAGTAGAGCGTTAAGAGTTATGCCAAGAGAGTTTCATATTCTCAACGCTACTCTCTCTTCTTTTCACATTTTTTAGCATAACTTTTTTCAGCCTGATTATTCATGAACTTTGGTATTGCTGATACTAAGATTCATCGCGTGCCTATTTATTTGGTGGGAATTTCGACAAAACTTTCTCAACAGCATGGTTAATTCGCCCCTTGACTTTACCGGCATCTATCTTACCGGGTTCGAAGATACGCTTAACCGCGCCGCGCCAAATCAGCTCTTTGGTTTTCGCATCAACAAAGTCAATAACCAGCGTGCCCTCTTTGTAATAACGCAGCTCGATATCATCCCGACCGCCCCAATAATTAGCGCTGCGGGCATAAGCATAACCCCAATCCTGAATATTGACTTTATCATAAACGCCGGTGTGATATGCCACCAGAAAATCAGGCGCATTCGAGTTTTCTTCGAATCCCATCCCCCGCAACTCACCTTTCAAAGCGCTGGTCACCTTTTCATCGATCTTCAATTTAACCCTGTCCGGGTTGGTTAAATATTCAAATTTCTTCTCAGGCTTGGGAAGCAGAGCATAGGTTTTGTAATTTCTGAAATTGGTAGCTTTATCATATTTGGTCTTTACTCTGATTGCACAGGAGACGCTAAGAACAAGTATACTCATAATCATAAATTTAAGCGTGATTTTCATATTATTTCCCTGAGTTAAAATTTGTTACAAATAAATGAATAAAATAAATTTATAGCAATTATTATTTGATTTAAATAAATTGGCCTTCGGTGTTTTCTTTCCAAATTTTAATTCCGTTGAAAAACTTAACTTTTCAGGAGAGGTTTTGGCTCTTTATTTCAAAATAGTATCTTTTACATAAATTTAGTCATTATTCAGAAATTCAAAAAAATTACCCATGGAAAAAATAAGTGTTTTCGACATCTTCAAAATTAGCATCGGACCCTCCAGCTCGCATACCATGGGGCCCTGGGTGGCGGCAAATGTTTTTAGAAAAGAAATTGAGCAGCATAAAATAAAATCCCTCAAAATAAAACTGTACGGCTCATTGGCAAAAACAGGAAAAGGGCACGGAACCGACATCGCTGTTATTCTTGGGCTATGTAATTACGATGTTAAAACCGTTGAGGTGGAAAAAATTCACGAGCACGTAGCGCAATTAAAAACAGAACAAAAAATACAAATTGATGACAACTCTATCCCATTTAACCCGGAAACCGATATTCTTTTTGACTATGAAAGCATACCACCTCATCCCAACACTATTTCCTTTGAAGCAGCTATCGATTCAACGGCAACAATCTCGGCAACCTATTATTCAGTCGGCGGCGGATTCATTATTAAAGAAGGAGCCGAAGCTGACACCAAAGAACAACTGGCACTGCCTTACCCCATCCAGGATGGCGATGAGCTTACGAAATGGACGACCAAAACCGGGCTTTCTATTGCTGAGATTGTTTTTCAAAATGAACTGAGCTGGCGGGATGAAGCCGCAATTCATGCGAGTCTGGATGAAATTTGGCTAACCATGCTGGAATGCATGTACCGGGGCTGCCACAAAACCGGGAACCTGCCCGGTGGTTTAAATGTCTCCCGAAGAGCCGCGCAAATCAGCAATGATTTATTGCACGGTATTGAAGCAAGAGATGTGCAGGAATGGAAAAAGCTGATAAAAATATCGAACGCGGCTTTTGTAAATGTAATAAAATGGGTGAGCTGTTTTGCCATGGCGGTGAATGAAGAAAACGCTGCGTTTGGCCGGGTTGTAACGGCGCCAACCAATGGCGCAGCCGGCGTTATTCCGGCGGTGCTGATGTATCTTTTATGTTTCCACGAAAGCAGGGAAGGTGAAAAAAAGACCATTCACAAATTTTTGCTCGTGGCCGGAGAAATCGGCAGTTTGTTTAAAAAGGGGGCGACGATTTCTGCGGCAATGGGTGGATGCCAGGCTGAGATAGGCGTTTCCTCGGCCATGGCAGCGGGCGCATTAACCGCCTGTTTAAACGGCACAACCGAGCAAGTACTGATGGCCGCTGAAATTGCCATGGAGCATCACCTCGGTTTAACCTGTGACCCCATAAACGGTTTGGTGCAAATCCCCTGCATTGAGCGCAATACCATGGGCGCCATTAAAGCCATAACCGCCAACCAAATCGCCCTCTCCAGCGATGCAAAAATGGCCAAAGTGAGTCTGGACAGCGTAATTAAAACCATGATGGAAACTGCCACAGATATGCAGGATAAATATAAAGAAACAGCCGAAGGCGGTCTGGCGGCACATGTTTCCGTGGTTGTTTCAGAGTGCTAGATAGTTATTGATTATATGAAAAAACTTGAATTCGATATAGTTTATCCTTAATTTTAGCAGAATTTGATATCAACATTAGGAGAGATAATGAATACTTTGAAGGTGTCTGATTTATCTGTTTCAGAATTTAAAAAACTCATCAAAGAAACCATGCTGGAGACATTAGTTAGTTTTGGCGTCCC
>JAJDAE010000299.1 GCA_029262035.1 Candidatus Zhuqueibacterota bacterium | reverse complement strand
AAAATAGCATCCAACTGATTGATGGAATTGGGCGTGATGACATCATCCTGAAGATTTCTAATCACATCCATCGCAATATCTTTGAAGCGGGTCGTGTCTTCTTTTTCCGGTGCAAGTGTCATCATTTTTTCGCGACATGTCTCTTCGATTTCCGCAATCTTGCCTAAAAGCGCGGTTCTGGCTTTGGGCTCGGACACATAATTTGAAATCGTGATGGAGAAAATCGTTGAAATATCCTGGGCAGTATTTGGCAAGGCCGTATCGGGGCAAATTGTGATACAATCCATACACTGCGTACAATTTTCCTCAATAAAAACCGGCACCTCTCTTCGAGCCACATATTTACTGGCGTCTTTGCCGGTGCCTGATGCCATTATTCCGACCGAAGCCAACGGGCTGGCAGGTTGATTATAACCCAGTCCGGCCTGAAATTCCTGGTCAAAAGTAGATCTCTCAAAAATTGGCGATTTGCCGTTCTGACCATTTTTACCGTTGGATTTGATGTTAATTAATTCCGGTTTTTCGGGCGTGTCCGCAGTTAGTACGCACGGCTCAATTACAGTGCCAATAAACCCGGAGGCATCCGGAGCATCCACCTCGCCATGCTGCACCTGAATCACTTGTTCGAATCCGGCTTTCATCACCGTCATGTTTGATTCAACAACAGCTTCGCCAAACCGGCCAAACTTTTTCTCATATTGATTTTTTACTGTTTGCAAAAATTCTTCATCAGGAATTTTGTAATCCTGTAAAAATGGTGAGACGCGGAAGAACGCGCCCAGAAAAGCATTACCTTGCATTCTGGTTTGCAGATCTTCCCGGTTCGTTGCTTCTTTAGCAATGGCGAAACCATTCAAGACATAAACCTGAATATTTTTTTCGATAATTTCTTTGCGGTAACGTTTCGGAATACGCTGCCAGGCTGCCTCAGCAGATGTTTCACCGGACTCCCAGACAAATGCACCGCCGTTTTCAAGGCCGACGAGCGGGTTGGTATGCAGGAAGATTTTAGGGTCACAACAGAGTACAACATTTACATGCTCCAGATCGCAATTGACCCGAATGCGTTCCGGTGCAGCGACAAGAAAATAATTGGTCGGCGCACCTTTTTTCTCGGAGCCGTATTTGGGGTTGGCGCTGATATGAACAATTTCTTTCGGTTCACCGTTTTCATCCACAACTTTATCACGGGTGGCGACATAACTGGAGAATTCGCCCAAAATTTCACCCAAATTTTTACCTGTGGTAATCATGCCCCAGCCACCGATGGAATGAAAACGCACGGCAATTGATTTTTCCGGCAAGCAGGAAGGCTTCTCCTCGGAAACGACAGCGTACGGATGGTTGATGCCCAAAAAGCAAAAGCTGGTTCCTTCTCCAATTTTCTTGCCGTCCTGGCGTGTGATTTTCCCGGTGGCAAAATCGTAAGCGCCAATGATACCTTCAGGCCTGAAGTCACGTGAACCCAAGCCATAAACCCCGGATATAATTTGCGGCATTTCAGTAGTTGGATCAAGCTTGTCCAGATTTTCGTAATTATTTTCAAAAAAGTTGCTGGTTCCTTTACTTAAAGCAACTTTTATATCTCGGGTGAGCGGGTTGTCACCGGACAGCGGCTCGTCCGTTCTTTCCAGCACGATCACTTTTTTCTTGCCGCGCAGGGCATTGATAACCGCGTTTTCCGGAAACGGCCGCAAGACATTTATATGCAGTACGCCGACATCAACTCCACGGGTTTCCTTCAGGTAATCCACAGCGGCTTCAACATTTTGTGCAGCACTGCCAAGGCAGACAAAAATCGTATCTGATTTCTCACAATTGTAGCCGCTGACCAATCCATAATGACGTCCTGTGAGCTCGCCAAATTCTTTGTAAGCTTCTTCAAAAAACGGCAGAATATCTTCGGAAAAATTATTTCTCCTGGCGGCAACGCCATTCATATAATGTTCCTGGTTTTGTACAGGTCCCAGAAGAAGTGGATTTTTGAGATCGATCATGGCGGGAACACGGCGGCGGGTTGGTCCGAATAACACTCGTTGAGCTTCAGTGGGGCATTCGATAATATCTTCCCTTGCTCCCAAAAATTCACGGATAAGTGCGCCCTCTGGTTTGTGAAATGTGCGTTCAAGATGTGTGGTTAAAAAGCCATCCTGGCCATTGATTCCGGGGTTCAAACTGAGCTCGTTGACTTTCCTTAAAATGATAGCCTGATCCACTGCCTGCTGAGCATCTTTTGCAAACATGATATTCCAGCCGGTATCAAAGGCGGCATACAAATCGTCATGGCCACAATGGACGTTCAAGGCATGTTTGGTAAGAGCGCGGGCGCCCAGTTCCACAACCATAGTACTCAATTTCCCCGGCGCGTGATAATATTGCTCAAGGCCATAAATAAGTCCCTGACCTGAAGTGAAATTGACCACCCGTTTGCCTGTGACCGACATTGCAATGGCGCCACCCTGAGCGGCATGCTCGCCTTCGGTTTCCACGGCGGTGAGCGACTCCCCAAACGCGGTGAGTTGCCCTTTCGCGTAGAGTAATTGATAGTTCTCCCCCATTTCCGTAGAAGGTGTTATTGGGTAGAATACACCTGCTTCGGCTATAAGAGCCTCTGTGCTTGAAACCAACTGATTGCCATTTGTGGTCACTCGTTTTCCGGGGTATTTAGCTCCGCCTTTTTTATTTATAGTGGTACTCATCGTTTTATCTCCTTAGCTCACAGGGTTATAATTTCTAATAATTCTATATCGTCGCTTTGCACATAACAACAAATTCGAAAAAATAATTGCTCGAATTTAAATAATTGTACCATGTGCATTTTTGTTTACAATTCTAAAAAACCGACTTCTATTTACGATTTAATATTGCCGTGCGTCGATGGCCTTAATAACCATCCTGAAAGTCCGGATACTGGGGGTTGAGGGGTTATGGCAGAAATGACTTATAAGCGATTTTCAGGACATTATATAAAATACATTTCAGAAAATAAAGATGCAACAAAAAAACCAATTTTGATTTTTCATTTTGAACATCATTTACTGGCCGTTAAACAAAAGAGAAGGTTATTATCATTGTTATTTTTTCTTAATTTCCAAATAAGATACTTGCATCGGGTTCTTGTTTGGCTTAACTTCCCTTTTTCCCACTTATTAGTTGGCTTCTCTTTTTTTCCCTTTCAGGGAGGCATTTTCTTCTAACCGGTGGTAGTTGTTGAACCAAAACAATTAATTTTAATAACCGATGTTAATTTTTTGGGTAACAGCATGAATGACGAGAACAAAACCAAAACCCAACTTATTGCTGAATTAAAACGGATCCGGCAGCGGGTTTCCGTATTTACGGAGAGTGGGAACGAGCCGGGAGCCACAATTGAAACGTTGCAGGAAAACGGAGTAACCCATTCAGAATCCAATCATGTCCTGAAGAATGTATTAGACCACACGAATATCTTAGCGGCATACCTGGATCCACAATTTAATTTCATCTGGGTCAATCGCGCCTATGCCGTTGCTAACAAACACGAACCTTCTTTTTTCCCGCGTAAAAATCATTTTGACCTATACCCCGACGAAGAGAACAAGGCCATCTTTCAGCGTGCTGTGGACACGGGCGAGCCGCTTAAAGTGGCCGCAAAGCCATTCGAGCATCCCGAACGCGGTGAGACCTACCGGGACTGGAGTCTGGTTCCCGAGAAGGAAGCCACGGGCAAAGTAACCGGCTTGGTCTTTACTTTGGCGGAAGTCACCGAGCGCAAGCAGACAGAGGAGGCACTGCAAGAAAAAGAAAATAAATACAGAGTACTTTTCGAGCAATCTACCGATGCATCTCTAATAATTAAAGGAGATAAGTTTGTCGACTGCAATCAGGCAACTGTCAAGATGCTTGGGTGCGTAAACAGGAATGAAGTATTAGAGACTCATCCATCACAATTATCCCCTGAAAAGCAACCTGATGGAAGAAGTTCTTTAGAGAAAGCAAATGAAATGATGTCTATCGCCTTTGAAAATGGAAGCCACCGTTTTGAGTGGGATCATAAGCGACGGAATGGAGAAGTCTTTCCCGTAGAAGTTCTCTTGACTGCCATTCCCTACCGAGAAGGGAATTTCCTTCATGTCGTGTGGCGGGACATTACCGAGCGCAAGCGAGCGGAAGAGACACTGCAAAAAAACGAATCACTTCTCGCAGATACCGGCAGAATGGCAAAGGTAGGTGGTTGGGAACTTGATACTGAAACATTTGAATTTGTCTGGACGGAAGAAGTTTATCGTATTCATGAAATACCGCTAGGCCAGATACCGTCACTGGAAGACGCAACTAATTTTTACCACCCTGAAGATCGTCCAAAAATGGCAGCAGTGGTTCAACGGGCGTTAAAACATGGAGAGCCCTGGGAGGGGGAGTTTCGTTTCATCACTGCTAAAGGTAAAAACTTGTGGACCCGCAGCATTGGAAAACCAATCATTGTGGATGGCAAAACAGTCAAACTCACCGGAGCCTTTCAGGACATTACCGAGCGCAAACGGACAGAGGAGGCTCTGCGGGAAAGCGAAGCGAAATACCGTAAACTGGTTGAACGCGCCCAGGAAGGTATATGGGTGATTGACCAGGACAGCAACACAACCTTTGTAAATCCAAGTATGGCAGCAATGTTGGGCTATACTCCTGTTGAAATGCTGGGGAAACACCTTTTTTCTTTTATGGATCAACAGAGCGTTGAAATTGCCAAGGCGACTATGAAGCGGCGCAGGCAAGGCGTTAAGGAACAACACGATTTTGAGTTTATACGAAAAGATGGTAGCTGCCTCATTGCAACCATGGCAGCCGCTCCGATTTTGGATAAGTATGGGGAGTACAGCGGTGCAATAGCCGGAGTTTTGGATAT
>JAJDAE010000298.1 GCA_029262035.1 Candidatus Zhuqueibacterota bacterium | reverse complement strand
TTAAGGCACTATTGAGAATAAAAATGGAAAACTATTAAGAACCAGGACAATTTTATCGCACCTGGAACTTGAAACCAAACATCATTATTTTTAAAACAAGGATTGTTTACCAATATTTTATTTAACTACCGGAGAAAGCTTAAATTGGATAATCTCATTGGAACATTAGATTTCGCTGTTATCGCACTTTATTTTGTCGCAGTTTTTGCCATTGCCTGGTGGGCAACAATGAAGGACAAGGCGGGCGGTGAAACATCTGCTGGTTATTTTTTGGCTGGTAAAGAAGCCGGGTGGTTTGTGATTGGCGCTTCGTTGTTTGCATCGAATATTGGCTCCGAACACCTGGTTGGCCTGGCCGGCACTGGCGCCGTCAGCGGGGTTGCGGTCGGGCAATTCGAAATTTTGGCATCGCTAATCTTGCTTATTTTAGGCTGGCTGTTCGTGCCGTTTTATTTGAAGAGCGGTGTTTTCACTATGCCGGAATTTCTCGAACGCCGTTATTCTTCCGGCGCTCGCACTTACCTGGCGTGGGTCTCTATTCTTGGTTACGTTTTGACAAAAATCTCGGTTACTATTGCCGCCGGCGGCATAGTTTTCGAAGCATTATTGGGTATCGATTTTTGGACCGGAGCGCTTGTGGTTGTGGTGGCAACCGGAATTTACACTTTGACCGGCGGCCTGCGTGCTGTGCTGTACACAGACATGATGCAGATGTTTGTTCTCATCGCCGGTTCCATTGCGGTGACGGTGAGTGGTCTTTACGCGGTTGGCGGTTGGGATAGTTTGCAGGCATCCGCGTGTAGCGGTTTTTTTGATATGTGGAAACCTATGTCTGACCCGGACTTTCCGTGGACAGGTATTTTGTTTGGTGCGCCAATTTTGGGCGTCTGGTACTGGTGTACAGACCAGTTTATCGTGCAGCGAGTCCTATCGGCAAAGAACGAAGACCACGCTCGACGTGGCACTATTTTTGGCGGTTTTCTCAAGATTTTACCTTTGTTCCTTTTTGTTATTCCCGGCGTCATCGCGCATTCGCTGGCGCAGAGCGGACAAATTGAACTCAGCAATCCGGACCAAGCGTTACCGGTGCTCATTGGTCATCTTCTCCCGGTGGGCTTCCGTGGATTGGTTGTTGCTGGTCTCATCGCGGCATTGATGAGCTCGTTGTCATCAGTGTTCAATTCCTGCTCAACAATATTTACTTTTGACGTTTACAAAAAAATCCGTCCGCAGTCTTCGGAAAAAAATCTGATTATGGTTGGCCGTATTGCTACAGGCCTCTTGATTGTTTTTGGAATCATCTGGATTCCGCTCATCAAAACCATTTCCGGGACACTTTACAAATATATTCAAAGCGTACAGGCTTATATTTCGCCGCCCATTGCTGCGGTTTTTCTGCTGGGTATTTTTTTCAAACGGCTCAATGGCCGTGGCGCCATGGCTTCATTGATGACCGGCTTTGTGCTCGGAGTTAGCCGGCTTATTCTGGAAGTCAATAAAGATTCTCTGGACGGTTTTTTTTACAGTTATGCCGACATCAATTTTCTACATTTCGCGATTTTTCTATTTGCAATTTGTTCCGCAGTGTTGGTTGGTGTTAGTTTGACTTCCGCTGCGCCTTCAGATGAGAAACTGGCGGATGTAACGTACGCAACTGCCGGTGTTTCTACCGGAGATCCGCTCTGGCGCAGACGGGATTTGCAGCTTTCATTCGTACTGGTACTTGCGGTGGCTGCGGTATGGATGTATTTTACCGGCTAAATGATATTTACTGTGACTATTCAGGCAGTGCAGCAAATTGAACCCTACAGGCATTACGATATGGGAGTGGTCGTGGCTAATTTTGATTTGCTCGGCTCTGTGCCTGCTGCGCATTAAACGTAGCACCAAACCAAGCGTCTGTGTTGCGAGGTGAATCTGGATGAAAATGGTTTGTTTTGACTTTTTTTTCGTTAGAAATGACTGAGACGAACTTTTCGGCCAATCACAAATTATAAACATCATTTAAACACATAATTGAAGGTTATTAAGAATGGATTTAGCTAAATATCAAGTCGAAACACTCGGCGAGTGCAGCATCGAATCACCACTTAAACTACCTGTTTCTTCAGGAGCCGGAATGGCCGGTTATGTCTCAGATTCAGTGCGCATTCATGCCAGAATCGAGTGTCAGGAGGACTCATCGGAATCGCCGGTGACGTTGGAGAAAGCCGGGCCTCGAGCAAAAATTTATTTCAGACCCGGTTATACCAGGGCGGCGATTGTGACATGTGGTGGCCTTTCACCTGGGTTGAATAATGTCATTCGTTCGATCTTTATGCAGACCTATCATCGCTATGGCGTAAAAACAGTACTGGGGATCCGCAATGGCTACAGTGGTTTTAACCCCAAGTCTAAACATAAACCGATGCTTTTGACTCCGGATATCGTTGACAGAATCCATACTATGCCCGGAACAATTCTTGGAACCTCGCGCGGTGCAGAGGACCCCAAAATTATCACAGACACCCTTGAAAGAGAAGGCATTAATATTCTATTCACGCTTGGCGGCGATGGCACACTGAAAGGTTTGCACTCGATTTGGCAGGAGATTAAGCGGCGCGGTCTAAAAATTGCGGTTGTCGGTGTTCCAAAAACCATTGACAACGACATAAATTTTGTTTACAAAACTTTTGGTTTTGACACCGCCGTGGAAGAAGCAAAAAGGGCTTTGGACTGTGCCCATGCTGAAGCCAGGAGTCACCCAAATGGCATTGGTCTCGTCAAGGTCATGGGGCGCGATTCCGGATTCATTGTTGGATATGCTGCCTTGGCTAGCCGCGATGTCAACTTTGCTCTGATACCGGAAATCCCTTTTGAATTGAAAGGAAAAAATGGCTTGTTTCATCATCTTGAAAAACGCCTTAAAGCCCGCAATCACGCTCTTATCGTTGTGGCTGAGGGTGCCGGACAACATTTGATGGGCAATGCACTAGCTGAAAAAGATCCTTCCGGCAATCCCAGATATTTGGACGTTGGCGAGTTCTTGAAAAGCAAAATCCAGGAACATTTTTCCGGTAAAGGCATTCAGACCAATCTGAAATACATCGATCCCAGCTATACAATTCGCAGTGTGCTGCCTAATGCGAATGACAGTATTTACTGCGATAATTTGAGCCGCTACGCCGTGCATGCAGCAATGGCAGGCAAGACCGACCTTGTCATTGGGCAATGGCATAATGTCTTTACACATGTTCCCATTGAACTCGCCACTGCGCAGAGAAAGACGATTCAACCTGAGAGCACACTTTGGTTAAGCGTGCTCGAAGCCACCGGTCAGCCTGCGGGGATGCATCACAGACCTACATAAACCTTCAACTTGTGATGCATCATGAAAATATCATTATTAGTTAAGATTTTTTTGATAGTTTTAAGGGATTGGTCAGTTTGTTTCCAGACTAGACAATGTCTCAGCATTGGGCTTTGCCGAATAATGAATAGCCACAATGTGTCCCGCTCTTCGGTAACAGCGGTAAGCTCGAAGTATTATTCCATCTATTCCACTGGTTCTCGTGGGTGTCAAACTGACAATCTACGGACGCAATTGAATGATGTTCCTCCGTCACCAGACGCACGGCCTCGCACTTAAAGTCCTTTGAAGATTTTCTTCTTTGTCTTTGTATTTTGATTCCATTGGTTCTCCTCCGGTTCATGTAGGATTAAGATACTAACTTTTGCAATACCGGGGGAAGACCAAAGACCATCTCACACCTTAAATTAAAAAAGTTATTGACTGTTAGCTTGTTTTGTTGTAAGTTAAAATTCACGAAAAACCTAAATATATAATGAAAATATTTATTAACAACTTTATTCTTAAATATCCAGCAATGAACATTCTGCCCATGTGCAGGCTAACATACATCCCAATGTGTAGGAGTGGGTTACGAATATTTCTTGATTAAACTAGCTGTCTCAAAGCTCAAAAGAAAACTCAAAACCCACATTTAAACAAATGTGGGTTTTTTTTTGCTCTGTTGTCAACACCTAAAGGAGGCATGTTATGAGTATTTCAGTTAGTCCTGGCTCAGGCTATTAAATTTTTGCGGGAAGCAGGCTTTGAGAAGGTGAAAAGTTTGACCGGTGGCATTCTTGATTGGGCAAAAGACGTTGATCCGAGCCTGCCGCTTTATTAATTCATCCTGGGAGCTTAGACTGCAATGCAAGATGATTTCACTCGCATAAAACGGCTGCCTCCTTACAGGCTATGGCGGGCTGAGATGTTTGTTTTAACTTAATAAGTTGCGGTGTGCAAAACTTTTGTTTTCAACCCGGTAAATGTCTTTGTTGATAACCGTAACCTTCTGGTGGTTTTTCTGGTTAAATCAATGGAATTATAAATGTAATTAATCTCAATTTCTAATTTTAAAAAAGAGAAAAATTATGCCAAACAACACCTCTTATTTTACCGGTTTGAAATGCCACGAGTGTGGAAAACTTTACCCGAAAGATCCTCTCTACGTTTGCGAGTACTGCTTCGGACCGCTCGAAGTCGTCTACGATTATGAATCGGTTAAGAAAGTCTTGACACGGGAACAGATTAAATCTAGGCCAAAATCAATGTGGCGCTATCGTGAACTCCTACCGATTGAGGGTGAAGTGACGGTTGGCGCCAATGTTGGTTTTACGCCTTTGCTCAAAGCTGAGAGGCTGGCAAAAGAGCTGGGTATGCGTGAAATTTGGATCAAGAATGACTCGGTGAATTATCCTACTTTATCATTTAAAGACCGGGTCGTTAGTGTGGCGTTGACACGCGCCAAAGAGTTTGGTTTTGAAACAGTTTCCTGTGCCAG
>JAJDAE010000297.1 GCA_029262035.1 Candidatus Zhuqueibacterota bacterium | reverse complement strand
ACCTGATTCTAGCAACCGGCGGTCTCGGCCCCACACATGACGACATCTCAAAAAAAATAATCGCTGAATATTTTAACTCCGGCTTTGTGCACAGTCCTGAAGTTATGGGGCACATTAAAACCATGTTCGCCAAACGCAATATCAAAATGTCAAAGGTGAATGATGAGCAAGCTCTGGTTCCGGAGAAAGCCAAAATTATCACCAATCCGGTTGGCACAGCGCCTGGTATGCTGTTCGAAAAAGAGGGCAAGAAATGTTTTGTTTTGCCCGGCGTGCCTTACGAAATGCGTATAATTTGCGAGGAAACCATATTTCCGATGCTGCAAAATAGCGATCGGTTTTATGCCCAGAAATCCATCAAAACCACCGGTGTTGCCGAGTCAATATTGTTTGAGAAGTTGGGTGATATTGCTAAATTAGAAAAATTAGCCAAGCTGGCATTTCTGCCCAAACCAACGGGAGTTGAGTTGCGCATTAGTGTGCATGATGCCGACAGGGCAGCCGGGCAAAAAAAGCTGGCGCAAGCACAGGAAATGATTGAAAACAAAGTCGGGCAATATATTTTTGCCTATGACAATGAAACCCTGGAAGATATTATCGCACGTTTGTTAACAGAATCCGGTCGAACCATTGCTGTGGCGGAATCCTGTACCGGTGGATTGCTGGCCAACAAACTGACCAATGTCTCCGGCAGTTCAGCTTATTTTGAACGCGGCGTGGTGACCTACAGTAACCAGGCCAAAATGTCGTTGCTTGGTGTGCCGGAAAATACACTCGAAACCCACGGCGCAGTAAGTGCGGAAACCGCAGAAGCGATGGCTGCAGGAATCCGGCGGCTTGCCGGTACCGATTTTGGAGTTTCGACAACCGGCATCGCCGGGCCAACCGGCGGTACAACTGAAAAGCCGGTCGGGTTGGTTTACATTGGCTTTGCAGATTCGACCAGAACTTTCAGTAAACGGTTTGTATTTTCCCGGGACAGGCTTACCAATAAAGAACGAACTGTTCAGGCTGTCCTGAATATTTTGAGGAAAGAGTTATAAGAGACTGTTTTTCTAATTCTATAACTTGTCTAATTCAAATCACAAAATTCAAATGCCAACCATCAGAACATTTATCACAGTCGATATTCCCGGCGCTATTCGGTCAAAAATTGCAAAACTCCAGCATGAATTAAAACAAGAGCGTGTGCATATAAGCTGGTCACCGGCGCAAAATATCCATCTTACCCTAAAATTTTTAGGCGATGTTGAAGAATCACTTTTACCCCATATAATCAAAGAACTCGCCACAGTTTGTGCCATGCAAACGCCTTTTGATTTTGAAATCAAAAACCTTGGATTTTTCCCAAATCCAGAGCGGGCAAGAGTACTTTGGGTCGGCATAGATAGCCCGGGAAAACATCTTGCCGAACTTGCAAAAAAAATCGAGTCGAGCTTAATTCAATTTGGATTTTCAAAAGAAAATCGTAAATTTAATCCTCACTTAACGATCGGAAGAGTGAAGTCACGGCTACGAAACAGCTTCATTGAAAAAGTTGAAGAAAAATCTTTTTTTGGCGGTAAGATAGCCGCCGGAGAAATTGCAGTAATAAAAAGTGATTTAAAGCCTACCGGTGCGATTTATACACCATTGGCAAGAATAAAATTGGAGAATATATCCTTGAAGGAGGGAAGAAAATGAGTGTGGAAAAAGACGATAAAGCCAAAGCAGTCGATCTGGCAATGGCGCAAATTGAGCGCCAGTTTGGCAAAGGCTCAATCATGCGTCTTGGTGATGACAAGCGTGCTACCGATATATTAGCCGTGCCAAGCGGTTCTATTTCTTTAGATGCTGCGCTGGGCATCGGGGGTTACCCGAGAGGCCGCGTGGTTGAAATTTTTGGCCCTGAATCTTCCGGTAAAACAACGCTCACATTACACGCTATCGCGGAAGCACAAAAACGTGGCGGTTTGGCGGCGTTCATCGATGCCGAGCATGCCCTTGACGCAAAGTATGCAAAAAACCTCGGCGTGGATACTGAAAATCTATTGATATCCCAACCGGATACTGGCGAACAGGCTCTTGAAATCGTTGAAACGCTGGTGCGCAGTGGTGCGCTGGACGTTATAGTCATCGATTCTGTTGCTGCGCTGGTACCGAAAGCTGAAATCGAAGGAGATATGGGCGATGCACAAATGGGACTGCAAGCACGCTTGATGTCTCAGGCCATGCGTAAGCTCGCCGGCATTATCAGTAAATCCAGAACCTGCGTTATTTTCATCAACCAGATTCGTGAGAAAATTGGGGTGATGTTTGGTAACCCGGAAACCACTACCGGTGGTCGTGCCCTTAAATTTTATTCCTCTGTGCGGGTTGATGTGCGGAGAACTGCCTCTATCAAAGATTCTGAAAATATTATCGGAAATCGCACACGCGCAAAGGTGGTCAAAAATAAAATTGCGCCGCCGTTCCGCGAAGCAGAGTTTGATATTATGTACGGCTTGGGCATTTCTCGCGAAGGTGACTTAATTGATATGGCGGTAAAATTTGACATCATTCAAAAAAGCGGCACATGGTTTTCTTTTGGCGAAGAACGGCTTGGACAGGGACGCGAGAATGTCAAAAAGTATATGATAGAAAATGCTGATCTACTAAAAAAAGTTAACAAGCAGGTAAGAGAAGCCTTGGGTTTGGTAAAAAAATCTGAAGAGCAAAAAAACAAGAAGGAAGAAAAAAAGCCGGAAGAAACTGGTGAAAAAGTCGCCTGATAGTTGCTTTTGAAATGGTACAGCCCGGAACAATAACCCGGATTGAAATTCAAAAAAAAAATAAAAGCCGGGTTGCAGTTTTTATAGATGAAGAATTCGCATTTGGCCTGGATCTTAACATTCTCGCTAAGTATAATCTTAAAAAAGGCGATTCAGTAACCAGCGAAAAAATAGCAGAAATATTACTGGCGGAAGAAAAAAAGAAAGCTCAGAATAACGCGTTTCGTTACCTTTCCAATCGTTCGCATAGTGAGAAGGAGCTCAAACTTAAACTCAAAAATAAAGGTTTTGCCGAAAACCTGATCGAAGATATTTTGGAGGAGTTGAAGACTTCAAAGTTTATCGATGATGAACAGTTCGCGTTGAACTTTTCCCGCAGCAGGGTTAAGAGCAAACAGATGGGTGCACGGTTGTTAAGGCAGGAACTCTGGCAAAAAGGCATCAAGAAAGAAATTGTCGATAAAACGGTTAAGCTTATCTATCAGGATTTCCCTGAAGAAAGTTTGGCTGAAAATTTGATTGAAAAACGAAAATCACGCTATGGAAATTTAGAGCCCTTTGAGAAAAAAAAGAAGCTATATGATTTTTTAGTTCGCAGAGGATTTACTTTTGATGTTATTAATGCCGTACTAAAATGATAATTATGAATAGAGTTAAAGCCGCGACTTTTGCAAGTTGAATCATAGAAAATATTTGAGAACCACGAACCTCACGAAAAACACGAAAAGTGAACTATTCCGTATGGCAAAAGGGAGTAAATAATGTCAAATATAATTTACAAAGATGAGGGTTACAAAATTCAAGGAGCTATTTTCGAAGTTTATAAAGAGATTGGGAGCGGTTTTCTGGAAGCGGTTTATCAGGAATGTTTGGGAAAAGAAATGTTAATACAAAAAATACCTTTTATCTCACAGCCCCTTTTGGAATTGAATTATAAAGGTGAAAAGTTGGAACAAACATACAAACCTGATTTAGTTTGTTATGATAAAATTATTGTTGAATTAAAAGCTGTGAAAGCGATAGCCGAAGAGCATAAAGCTCAATTAATAAACTATTTGAAGGCTACAAATTATAGACTTGGAATCCTTGTTAACTTCAGCGCTTACCCAAAAGCGGAAATAATAAGAATGGTTTTGTAAAAAAGTAAAAAGATAGTGCAATTATAAGTTTCGTGTATTTAGTGTCTTTCGTGGTTAAAAAGAGTTTAGTAACCGACTCACTACCAAACGAAAAGCACGAAAAATCAAACATCGTGTGTAGAAAAAATATGATAAAATCAGCAGAAATCCGAAAACAATTTTTAGATTTTTTCAAAAATAAGCAACATGAAATCGTACCGAGTGCGCCGGTGGTTCCGTTCGACGATCCGACATTGCTTTTTACCAATGCCGGCATGAACCAATTTAAAAGTATATTCCTCGGTCAGGAAACGCGAAATTACAACCGGGCGGTCGACACCCAAAAATGTATCCGCGTCAGCGGCAAGCACAATGACCTTGAAGACGTGGGATTTGATACTTATCACCACACGTTTTTTGAAATGCTCGGGAACTGGTCTTTTGGCGATTACTTTAAGCGGGAAGCCATAGCCTGGGCGTGGGAGCTGCTTACGGAAGTTTGGGGTATTGAAAAAGATCGCTTATACGCAACCGTCTTTGGCGGCGATGAAGCCGACGGACTTGGCGCAGATGAAGAAGCTGAACAACTCTGGAAAGAAGTCACCGACATCAATCCTGCAAATATTATTCGTTGTGACAAAAAAGATAATTTTTGGGAGATGGGCGAAACCGGGCCCTGCGGTCCTTGCTCGGAAATTCATATCGATCTAACCCCCGATAAGTCCGGCGGTAATTTGGTTAACGCCGACAATCCGAATGTGATTGAAATCTGGAACCTGGTTTTCATTCAGTTCAACAGGGATAAAAAAAGTAAGTTACATAGTCTGCCGGCAAAACACATTGATACCGGTATGGGCTTTGAGCGCCTTTGCGCTGTTTTAAACCACACAAACTCGAACTACGATACCGATCTTTTTACGCCGCTACTCGATAAAATTCATGAGCTTTCAGGATTTGAATACCATCGGGATGAAAGAGGAATGGCGCACCGCGTGATTGCCGATCATATCCGGGCGTTGGCCTTTTCAATCGCAGATGGCGCAATGCCTTCAAACGAAGGCCGGGGTTATGTTTTACGCCGCATCCTCAGGCGAGCTGCCCGCTATGGCCGCAATCTCAAAATGCATGATCCGTTTTTCTATAAACTTGTACCGATATTAGTTGAAACTATGGGCGATGCTTTTCCTGAACTTAAAGCCAAGCAGGATTTTGTTGCCATGGTCATCAAATCGGAAGAAGAAAGTTTCAATACGACACTTGATCGCGGCATTGAAATATTTGAGAAAATTACCATTGATTTGGAAAAACGTGGTGCAAGGGAAATCCCGGGTGAAGATGCTTTTAAATTGTACGATACTTATGGTTTTCCGCTCGACTTAACCCAATTGATGGCGCGACAAAAAGACTTCACTGTGGATGAAAAAGGTTTTGATCTTGCTATGTCCGAACAGAAGGAACGCGCCCGAAAAGCCGGGAAATGGTCGTACTCTGAGGAGTTCGAATTCGGGAATTGGACGACGCTTTCTGAAGGCAGTGATTCGGATTTTTGGGGATACGAAAAATTAGAAAGTGAATCGAACATTCGAAAATACAATATTGATGGCGACAAAATTTTTGTCTCGCTCGATCGCACCCCCTTCTACGGTGAGTCCGGTGGACAGGCTGGCGATACAGGCCAAATAATCGGCAAGAACTTTACCATTGAAATAGATGATACAATTCGGGATGGCGGCACTTTCGTTCACATTGGGCACTTCGTATCCGGCAATAAAATCGATGAAATGAAAGTAACTGCCACGGTTGACGCTGAAGCAAGAAAATCCACCGCGCGTAATCATACCAGCACACACTTGCTTCACAAAGCCTTGCGCGAGACGATCGGTGAGCATGTTACTCAGGCCGGCTCTTTAGTCGCTCCGGATCATTTGCGTTTCGACGTTACGCATTTTCAAAAAATCAGCACGAGTGAACTTGAAGAAATTGAAGCCCGGGTTAATGAAAAAATTCGAGAAGACCTGCCGGTAGATACCGAACTCACCACGTTTGTTAAAGCGCGTGAAATGGGGGCTATGGCTATCTTCGAAGAAAAATATGGCGAGAATGTACGCATGGTCAAGATTGGTGGTTTTAGCATGGAACTGTGCGGGGGGACGCATCTCAACCATACCGGCGAAGCGGGTTATTTTCGGATTTTATCTGAGTCTAGCGCAGCAGCCGGGATTCGCCGTTTGGAAGCCGTGACCGGTGAAAAGGCTGACCTGCTTTTACGCGGTGAGAAAAAGCGAGCACATCGCTTGGAAGAATTGTTGCATTGCAAAGGCGATGAAGTTTTTACGCGGGTTGAGTCAATTCTTTCTGAAAAAAATGAACTTGAAAAAGAATTGAAACAGTTGCGGATAAAAAGCGCCCAAAGCGGTATCGGTGGACTTGTTGATTCTGCCCAAGATATGAATGGTATTAAAATTATCGCAACAAAAATTAAAAGTGAAAATGCCGACGCAATGAAACAGGTTGGCGATACACTTCGGGCAAAAATCGGCTCAGGAGTGGGCGTTCTAGGCGCAGAAATTAACGGGAAGGTTTCGTTCATTTGCGTAGTCACTGATGACCTGATTGCCGGTAAGAAATTAAAGGCCGGTGATATCATAAAAAAAGTTGCGGCAATTGCCGATGGCAGCGGCGGTGGGCGTCCGCACATGGCTTTAGCCGGCGCGAAGGATGTCAGTAAAATCGACGATGCATTAAAACAGGTGCCGGAGATAGTTTCGTCGTTTTTATAAGTGGTTTTATACCTGACCGCAACAACTGGAAAATTGGATAGTCTGTGTTTTAAAATAATTATGGGAAGATTATTTTGACAACTCTTGAAAAAATTATGAAAATCCGCGATGAAAAAGGCGCGGGTTATTTTGTTCTGATTGACCCTGACAAATGGCAGCTTACTCAAATTGCCGAGATGGCCAATAGTGCCTGTGAAGGCGGCGCCGATGCCATTCTTGTTGGCGGCAGCCTGCTTATGTCATCCTCCTTCGATGAACTGGTTCAAGCCATTAAAAAGCAAATTGATATTCCACTTATTATTTTTCCGGGCGGTATTACGCAGGTCTCGCGTTATGCGGATGCGATATTTTTTCTGTCGCTGCTTAGCGGCCGCAACCCGACCTACTTGATCGGCGAGCAAGTGCGGGCGGCACCTGCAATTAAAGCGCTCGGGATTGAGCCCATTTCTGTGGCCTATATGTTGATCGAGTCTGGCAAAACTACATCTGCTGAGTTTATGAGCAACACGCGTCCGATTCCACGCAACAAGCCCGAAATAGCTATGGCCACGGCGCTGGCGGCGCAATATTTCGGCCTGAAAATGATTTACCTCGAAGGCGGCAGCGGCGCTCAATACCCCGTACCCGATGAAATGATTCGCGAAGTACACAATTACATTTCCATTCCGATGATCGTAGGAGGCGGCATAAAAACTCCGGATGAGGCGGCAGCAAAAGTTAAGGCAGGTGCATCATTTGTCGTTACCGGCAATGTGCTGGAAAAAGATGGCGGGGTTCATTTGGTTAAGGAGTTTGCTGAAGCGGTACATAGCAGAAATTAACTGAGTCGGATACTTTGAATTGGTTTTACTTCCCTTAAACAATTTAGATGGATTATTGATTTGGATAGAATAAGTCAAAAACATAATCTGACTTTTTCTTAAAGATCATTGTGTTATTCGTCAATTTATTTTAAAGTGTTTTATATAAATTTACTGCCATCAGTGGTGTTCGCCGGTGGCTTTAATAATTTAGAATTGTTATTTTTTTGCAACTTGGATGCTTTCGAGGTATATTCACTTAATTAGTTTAAACGGATTTTACGGAGGCTCTTTTGATTGACATTCACGCACACGTACTGCCCCAAATCGACGACGGTCCAAACAGTTGGGAAGAGACTATGGCCTTGCTCCATCAGGGAGAAAAAGATGGCATTACAGAGGTCGCGATCACGCATCATATTTTAAGTAATCTGGATTTCACCCGCGAAGGCGAAATTATCACCAAGTATAAAGAATTGAAAAAACGCATTGAGCTTGAACGCATTAAAATTAAAATTCATTTGGGTTCTGAGTTGTATTCACAAGCCGACATGGAATTGAA
>JAJDAE010000296.1 GCA_029262035.1 Candidatus Zhuqueibacterota bacterium | reverse complement strand
AGGGGGTTATGTTTTTTCCCGGTAACAAGTTCATAAATGTCCCCTAATTTGCGTTGAATTTCTTTGGCCTTTTTTGTAGAACCTTGTTCTTCAAACATCATTTGCTTAAGCGTTTGTGGTATTTGTTTGAAAAGATTGAGTAAATTATCAGATAAGTCAAATTCAGTATTCAGAGCGCTTTGTACCACATCTTCAATGACAGTTAAAAATTCTCCAATATTAGTGTAACCGAAAAGTTCAGCTGAGCTATGAATTGATGTTAGTGAGTTTTTGATATTTTTAAGATTTTTCTCATTTCTCACAGTATCTTTTAAGTTCAATCCTTTTATGCTTTCTTCAAATAACTCTAAATCTGAAGCCGACTCTTCTATAAAAATATCAGAAAAAACTTTTTTCCCACTTTGAGGCGGCTCAACAACCTTCTCTGACTCTACAGGAGAACCCGTTTTAACTGAAATGACTTCCTCAGAATTTGTCGCCGAGGTGAAAGTTTTGGCTGGTTCCGCTTTGATAAGCTTTGGCTTTTCGATAACCTGATCTATTTCTTCGGAGGTCATTTTTTTGTGGGACTGCAGGCAGGTAATAATAAGCATTACCCGTAGCCCATTTCCCATAGTTTCATCTAATCTGGCGCCCCAAATTATTTTAGCTGAGGCGTCAAGTTTTTTTGCTACTATTTGCATAATCGTCTTGGCGGCTTTAAGGGAAAGTTCCTGACCGCCTGAAATATTTATTAGTGCGCTTTTTGCGCCATCTACTTCTACATCAAGTAAGGGATTTTGTAATGCTTGTTCTGCAGCTTCTTCAGCTTCCATATCTTTACTCTCGCCAAAGCCGATCATTGCTATGCCGCCATCCTGCATAATTGTACGAACATCTGCAAAATCAAGGTTTACCAGACCTTTTTCAGTGACGAGTTCAGTGATGCCTTTAACCGTGTTGACAAGGATTTCATCTGCGACTTTAAATGCCTGATTGAGCGGCATGTCAGGTACAAGGTCAAGCAGTTTGTCGTTTTGGACAACTATTACGGTATCTACATTTTTCTGCAATTGCTGCAGGCCTTTACGTGCATTTTCAAGCCGGACAATGCCTTCATCGCTAAAGGGAAGGGTAACCACAGCGATCGTTAGAGCATCGAGCTTTTTTGCAACTTCTGCAATTACCGGTGCTGAACCCGTACCAGTTCCACCACCGAGTCCGCAGGTGATAAAAACCATGTCGCTGCCCTGAAGTTCGTTTTCAATTTCTTCGATGTTTTCCTTTGCTGACTCATTGCCTTTTGATGGATCACTACCAGCGCCCAGCCCGTTAGTTATGGTTTTGCCAATGAGAATCTTGCTATCAGCTTTAGCGAAAAGTAAATCCTGGGCATCGGTATTTACTGCGATTACATCGACATCTTTAACACCGACTTCAAGCAAGCGCGTCACCGTGTTATTACCGGCGCCACCGGCACCTACAATTTTAATTGATGTTTTATGCGATCCTAAAACTGCTTCGAGTTCTTTGTCTGTATCTGAGTTATTTGCCATTGCTGTTTAACCTTGGTAGTTTGTGATCTTAAGCAAAACCTATTCGCCCTGAAGGAGGATAGGCCATGAAATCAGCATCGTGGGAGGCTTGATTTTTCACTTGTTTATCAAATGAGATAATAGCTTTTATGATCTCATTAAATTTACCTTCGTCCAATTCTTCTAAATTTCCCAGGCTTTTGAAATAGCTAAATCCTTTGCTAATTAAGGCATGATCTTTTTCGGTTATTGTATAGTTGGTTGCGAGAATATTTTTTATTAATGTTAGAATGAGATCCGGAAATTTACCGATTGGGTCTAAGTTTAATTTGAGTGAAAGTCCGTATAGTGCGTTAGAGGCCAGTTCCAAGTCTTCAAGTGCAGTTTTATTACGTCGCTGCCTTTCAAGTGTAATTAGTGCTTCTTCGATTACGCTAAAGTAGAGTTCTGCCTGTTGTCTGTAGAGAGAAAAAGTTTTATCCTCAACAGGTTTTGGCGCGTTAACCCGTATGGCTTCTTCGGTTTCAAACCGGGGCTCCGGGGTTACTGTTTGTTCTGAATTCCAAGCGGGTTGGATTAATGCAGACTCTTTGGAAATTTCTGCAATTAAGCTATGAATTTCCTCATCATCCTCCCCCGGGATTTTTATTTGTATGACATCCTGTGGAGGAGCAATATCATCAGAAATTTCTATTGCTTGCTTAGTTGGTCTTTTTTTTTCTGGGTGAGCTGTTTTTTCTACAGTTAATGCCGCCACTGAAGATTCAGATTGGTTATTTTGAGAAGTTAATAGTTTCTCAGTAGCATTTTTAATAAACGTTTGGTTTACGTTTTCAGGATCATTTTTTTCAACCAGTGAATTTAGGTTGTCGATGGTTCCTTCAAGTAGGACTCTAGCTTCCTTGAACTGAGCGGATGAAATATATTTTTTGAGCTGTTTCTTGGATTTTACTGCGATTTGCTCATATGCCTCAAAACCATAAATTACTGAAGACATCATTATAGAATCAATAATATCCGTAGATTCCTTCCAGCTTTTGTTCGTTATGTTCTTTTTCTGAATTATTTTATTTAAGGAATCAATTTTTTGCTTGGTTTCTATGATGAACACAGAAAGAAAGCTGGCTGGCTGTGGCGTAAGATGTTTGTCTTTTAGTGGAATATCAGAGCTGTCTTCAATACTTCTTCTGTTATTCAGCCCACCCGTAAGCCTAACATCCTTGTCAAGTTCAGCCTCCAGATGAAAATCCTTTTCATCTGCATTTCCCTGGCTTTCTTTTAAGCTTTCAGTTTCATCCGAGAAAATCCCGGATTCCACATTAACAGGTTCAGTAGAAGACAGCTCTGATATCCCAGTTTCTTTAATTTTCTCTGACCCAACCTCATCGTTGTTCAAATAGTTTTTAGATTGAGTGGTAGTGCTCGGTGTTTGAAATGCCAAAAGAGCGCTGTTGAACATTGAATGAGCGAGTCCTTCGATTTCTATTTTCATCCGTTCTGTATCAAGTTCGTTATTATGGAGAAATGATACACTCTGCTCTAATTTATCGACAAATTCGAAGAATTCATTACCTTGCTTTAAGCTCTCCAACTCCGCTGCCACATCTTCTTTGGAAATAAGTTTATCAAAAAAATTGCCAAGCATTAGGTAAATTTCATTGTCAACATCTTTTGTTTCGGTTAAAACGCCATCCAGTTCATGATTAATACAATGAAAGAAATAACTGTTTTCATTGAAAAACCGATTTACCAGCTCACAATAGAATTCCTTTTCTTGTTGTTTTACATCGCCCATCATTATTAATCTTAGTTTTTGTACGTGTCATATAGTTTGAGTACAGCGGGCACATAGCCGCGTGTCTCTTCAAACAAAACATCATCGTTTCTGCCGTTTGCAAGCCATTTGGCAGCACGTCTCTCCCCTCCGTTATAGGCAGCTAAGCCGCCATCAATATGGTATAATTCAACAAGCATAGAGAGATAACGACACCCCATACGAATATTATATATTGGGTTGAACAAAACTTCTTTTGGTTTTGTCCATTTAATACCCTCATGTTTACTGAGAAAATTACCAGTGTTTGGCATAATTTGCATGAGTCCCAACGCCCCAGCCGGGGAAACAATGGTTGGTCGCCAGGTTCGCGCGCTCTCGTGAGTAATAGTAGCACAAATTAGATCGATGTCCAGATTTTCGTATTTAATACTCATATTATAAATTTCATTAGCAATCAGGTATTTTTCCTGTTGAGATAACCTGCGATTATACCTAGACATTATCGAGTCTATTTTTTCTAAAGCTGCAGTTCTTACAGAATCTTCTTTTAAAAAACTCTGTATGTCAGAAATCTTTTTTGCTAAATGGCCTACGTTTGCTTTATCTTCTTCCATTTTTTTTATGTCAGAAGTAAAATTGATCATGGACATGAACATTAGAGCCATCACGATTATAAAAGCTAGTTTCTTAGCAGTTTTGGTCCAAAATAAAATCATCTACCGTCCGTCTCCTGCGCTATACTATTCTCGAATGCTGGGGTCAGTTTATCTTGTAGTGAATCCAAAAGAAAATCTACTTCCAGTGGTTTAGTAAGGCATAAATAATCTGGATTATTCTGCCAGTCTTGAATTTGAAATGATGTAATAATTACTACTTCAATATTCGGATTTATTGCGTTCACTCTATTGGCTAATTCAAGACCTGATAAATCTGTTAGGTTTTGGTCAGTAATGAGAACATTATAGTTGGAAATGTCTAACGAAAGCGCCACCGTTGCATTTGGCGCCACATCGACTAGATATCCTTCGTCGGTTAATATTTCGGATAAACCGTTCTTTGCGTGCGTGTTGTTGTCTACAATCAAGACTTTTTGCATGTGATACTCAGATAACTTCTACTTTTGTATTATCGTCAACTATGTGGGGTTGGTTGTCCTCTTTTTGCAAAACTTCTCGTGCCAAATCAAGATAGCTTTGGGCGCCTTTGCAATTCTTGTCAAAACTAATAACCGGTTCACCATAATAAGGGACTTCTGCCAGTCTGATATTTCTTGGAATAATTGTATCAAAGACCAAACCTTGTAAAGTATATCGGATTTTTTCCATCACAACTTTTGTTAAATTATTTCGAAGATCTACCATGGTAAGAAGAAACCCGCGGTATTGTAAATTGGGATTATTTTCGTGTTTTATGATTCTGGTTAACTTTAGGAACCTGCCCAATGCCTTTAAAGCATAGTATTCGCATTGAATGGGGATTATTAATGAGTCTGCAGAAATTAATGCGTTAAATGTGAGATTACCTAAAGAGGGAGGGCAATCAATAAGAATAAAATCATACTCATGCCGAATTTTAGCCAATTCTTCTTTTAATTTATTTTTTGAAGTGATGCCGATAAGTTTCCGGCGGTCATTTTCATCCGACCATAAATTTGTGGGGATAAATTCGAAGTTGTGTTGACCTGTAGGGTGGATAGTGTCGCGGATTGGGGTGTCGGTTAAAAATATATCGAGGACACCGGCGTTAATGTCGTAACGAGTATAACCAAAACTTGCTGAAACACTGCCTTGCGGGTCAATATCTACCAGCAGTATTTTTTTTCCTAAGGATGCTAAACTAGCTCCAAGGTTAACGGCCGTAGTTGTTTTGCCAACCCCACCTTTTTGACTCGCGATTGCGATAATTTCTGACATAGTAAAAATCCTTTTTTACTACCCTAAGAGCTTTGGTGCAAAAGAGTCTTCCAGTCTCTAAAAATTGATCTTTGCGTATTGTTGCCCTGTCCGGTAATTTTAAATGTCCCAGTATTCCAATTCAGAATGTTATAAAAAGCTCTTTCACTTTTTAAGTCACCGCATTCAGCGTGAATGACATCACCATTTTTAAAATAGATTGTGCCGATTCCATTTTGGCTGGTCACAGTCAACTGCGAATTGCTCTTGGATGAACAATTTACCTCAATTAACTCTCCAAGCCCGGCTTTGTCGAGATGACCTACAAAACCTGTTTTATCAATTTCAAGCGCATCAAATACAAGTTGTTTTAAGTAACCAATATCAAATGGTTTTTCGATATAAAAATAACTGCCAAAAGTATCGGCCTTTTTCATAATATCCTGAGAGCCATAGGCCGTCATTAATATAATTTTTGTTACAGGACTTTTTTTGCGAATATCAAGCATGAGTTGGAAACCGTCTCTGCCTGGCATTCTTACGTCGGAGACAACAAGGTCGAAGGTTTGGTTATTTAATAAGTTGTAAGCTGTGTCACCATCATGGACACATTTTATTTCTAAATTGGTGTTAGCGTTTGTTAGATTTTTTGATATAGCCCATGTAATATCTTCTTCATCATCCACAATCAAAATTCTTTTTTTCTCTATCATCACGTAAGCTCCGATGCAACAATTATACATGGTGGTAAAATGCAAAAGGTATACCAAAATAACTTCAATGTCTAAATGACAAAGTCAGTTTGTCGATGTTTTAGTTTGATTCGTCAGGAGGAAAGGAAATCTTGACCCTAAAGTTGACAATAGAGCAGAAATATACGGAATAACTACAGGAGGATCTTATATTTAGATATCAAAAATATGGAATAAAATCAATACAGGGTGGCCGATAATCAACCAATTGCTATATGCCATAGTTTTTCATTTTTTCACGTAGGGTAGACCGTGATATATTTAACATTCTTGAAGTTTTTGATTTATTGCCATCATATTTTTCAAGGACTAGCTTTATATGGCGCCGTTCCATTTCTTCTAGAGAATCATCATCTTCAAGCAAAGCCCCAAACTGATTTGAAGTCGTGATTTTGGATTTTCCAGCTAGGAGTTCCAGAGGTAAATGTTCTGATTGCAATTGGTCATCGTAACATAAAATAACTGCACGCTCAATAACATTTTTTAGTTCTCTCACATTTCCAGGCCACTGATAGGATAACATTTTTTCAGCAGCTTCATCAGATATCCCTTTTATGTTTTTACCAAACTCGCGGTTATTTCTTTCAATAAATAACATGGCAAGTGGAATGATGTCGGTAATTCTTTCTCGTAAGGCTGGGATGTTTAGTACCATTACTTTTAATCTATAATATAAATCTTCGCGAAAAGTCTGGGCTTCAACGCAATCTTCCAGGTTACGGTTTGTGGCTGCAATAATTCTGACATCCACATTTATGTCGGAGGTGCCACCAATTCGACGAAATGATTGGGTCTCCAATACCCGTAAAAACTTTGGCTGAATTGACATTTGCATGTTTGAAATTTCATCAAGGAAAATTGTGCCATTATTGGCCATTTCAAAAATGCCCTTCTTCAGGTATTTGGCATCTGTAAAAGCGCCTTTCTCGTGGCCGAACAGCTCACTTTCGAGCAAATTTTCAGGAATGGCGCTACAGTTTATTTTGACGATGGGTTTGTCCTTGCGTGCACTCCAATTATGTACGGCATCGGATACGAGTTCCTTGCCAGTACCGCTTTCACCTTGAATGAGAACGGATGTTTTCGGAGTTGCTGCCACAATTTTTATCAGCTTTTTTAGTTCCTGCATCGGTTTGGCTTCCCCATACATTTCATTGTCGGGAAATTTTTCGCGCTGTTGTGTCTTTAGCCGGGAGACTTCTTTTTTTAAGTTCTGTGTTTCAAGCGCCTTTGCAATTACTAATTTGAGTTGGACCAAATCAAACGGTTTCATCAAATAATCGTATGCTCCCATTTTCATAGCATCTATGGCAGGGCGTGCGTCTGTAGTCGCGGTAATCATTATAACGAGTATATCCGGGTCTTTGTCTTTGATTGTCTGCAAAATTTGTATGCCATTGAGATCCGGTAATTTGATATCCAGTAAAACCAGATCGATAATATCTTTTTCCAGAATTCCCAGACCATCTTTACCTTTAAACGCAGTCGTTACTTTATTGCCATCTTTTTTTAATACATCTGCAAGTGTCTGGCAAAGATCTTCATTGTCCTCAATTATCAGAATACTCGCTTTTGGCATAGAAATTATTCCTCCGTAGGTAAAAGTAATTTGAAAGTGGTTCCTTTGTCGTGTTCACTTTCTACCTGAATGTCTCCATTGTGTTCGGTTACAATTTGGTAGACGATTGACAATCCTAATCCTGAGCCTTGTGGTTTTGTTGTAAAGAAAGGATTGAAAATCGAAGATAAATTTTCTTCAGAAATTCCAATTCCGGAGTCTTGCAAAGTAACATCTACAAAAAGGGAGCTTTCATTTTGAACAGGAAAGGCTCTGCCTCTGCGATCCAAGCGGTTAAGAGTTGTGACTTTTGGAATTGCCTCTAGCTGCAGCGTGCCGCCATCCGGCATTGCGTCGAGAGCATTTAAAAATAAATTAATGAACACCTGCTGAATTTGATAGAAATCAACGTATATCAATGGTAACTCTTCGTGAAAAAAACTTTGATACTTTATAGATTGTTTTTTCATTCGGTTTTCAAGCAGGGCGAAAACTTCATATATAATTTCATTCAAACGATGATATTTTAGTTTGGGTTCTCTTGGCTTCGCATACGAAAAAATTGTTTTGAGAAGATCATCCATGCGATTAACTTGTCTGACAATTCTTGAGACGTACTCACGTTTGTGGTCACTATGTTCAATTTCTTCTTCCAAGGTCTGAGCTATTGTTTTAATGCCGGCTAAAGGATTTCTGATTTCATGTGCAATACCCGATGCCAATACACCCATCGATGCCAATCTATCCATTCTTTGAACTTCAGTTTGCATATGTTTAATTTGACTGATATCTTTAAAAGATATTATTGTACCGACCCGGTGGTTTTTTGTGTCGTACCTCGGGGTGACTGAAAAACCAATAAAGATGGGCTTACCATTTTTCGCTGTTAATGGCATTTCACGATTTAAAAGACCTTGCTGGGGACTTTTAACATTTTCCAGAATTTTTTCACAATCTTCTTCCGGGAAAATATCCTGAAGTCTTTTGTGCACAATTTCATCCGGAGCATATCCCAAAATTTCTGTAGCGCTGTTATTAAAAGAAGTTATCGTGTTATTGAGGTTGATTGTAAGTAACCCCGAGCCCATACTTTGAATGATACTTTCATTGAAATTTTTGAGCTCAACAATTTCTTGCTCTAACATTTTTTCTTCAGTAATATCCCGGGCTATTGCAACACAGCCCACGACCTGGCCTTTTTCAAAGATAGGGTTGCAGTTTATGGATAGATAAATGCTTTTACTTCCATTCAGATTCAGGCGAGTTTCAAAAATTCTGGATTTGCCGTTAATTGCTTTGGATAAATGTTCTCTGGATTTTTCAATATCCTCCTTATGAATTATTTCAATGCATTTTTTACCAATCCATTTTTCTCTATCAAAGCCGGATATTTGTTTTAAGCGTCGATTTATAAAAACAAAACGTGCTTCCGGATCGAGAGTGAAAATTAAATCGCTCGCATTTTCAATTAAATCCTGGTATTTATACTCTGTTCTTTTTATCTGCTCCTCAAGTTTTTTATTCTCGAGTTGTAAATCATTGAGAATAAAAACGTTCTCGATAACATTTAGTAACTCCCTATTGCCGAATGGTTTTTGGAGGAAGGCGCTTAAGCCTAATTCAAATAATTGTTGGCGTTCGACATCCTGTTCCGAAGCAGCAGTGAGCATTATTACCGGAATATCTTTAGCACTATGATATTTGACATTCTTAACTAAGGTTTGAAAAAATTCATATCCATTTAACCCGGGCATGAAATAATCAAGAATTATGAGATCTGGTTTTTGGGTTAGAAGGATTTCAAGACCAACTTCTGCGGAGTCAGCCGGGACGTAAGTATACCCTGCTTTTCTTAGAATAATGCCGCCAATTTCCAGCATATCCTCGTCATCATCGACAAATAAGATTGTACGCCGTCTTTCCATTATTGGTTGTTTTTTTTACCCTTAATGCTCAATAGAACAGCTTAAGGGTATAACTTTAAGTTAAATTGGGGTTTCAGTTTCATATTCAACTCTGGCAAAATCCTCTGTTGACTCCGATAGGTTGTTACTGTAAGGTAAGGAAATTGTGAATTTGGAGCCTTTACCAAGTTCACTCTTTACCAGAATTTTCCCACCATGGATTTCAACGATTTCTTTTACCAGGGGTAAGCCGAGGCCCGAGCCTTCAATGTCAACAACATTGTCATTGTCAGAAACACGGAAAAATTTGTCAAAGATACGTGGAAGTGAGTTCGGGGAGATGCCGTAACCTGTATCTTCAACATCAAGAATTATTTTATCTTCAATTACATTGAGCCGTACTTTGATTGTTGCGCTTTCAGGACTGTATTTAGCTGCGTTTGAAAAAAGATTCAAAATGGCCTGTTCAATCATATTTCGGTCTATTTCGATTGCTAAAATTTGTTTCGGTGCTTCAAATTTCACTTTAATTTGCTTCTTTTGAGCAAGCTGCGAATTGAAATCGAGAACTTTTTCTATTAACATTTTCATATCTACCGGGCTTTTGTTTAACTGGCTTTTACCGGATTCAATTTTTGATATGTCAAGAAATTTGTTGATAAGATCATTGAGTCGATTTGATTCTTTCAGAATAATATTGGCATATTCTCCGGACTGCTCTTTAGTTACTGAATCATCAAGCAAGAGCTCGCTGAAACCGGAGATACAGGTTAGTGGTGAGCGTAGCTCGTGAGCAACCATGGAGACAAGTTCGGTTTTGAGTCGGTCGATCTCTTTTTCCCGAGTAATATCTCTTAAAACCGTAACTACGGAGTTTAATTTGCCCGTTTGTTTGTCATGAACCTTTACCGACTTTACCTGAAGAACTCTTTGCTTATTACTATTTTCATCTTGTAAAATGATTTCGTAATTTTTATCTTTCGAATCCGGTGTATTAGTAAAGGCAGCCAGGTGGCTGTTTAGATTCTCGTGTTGTATTACTTTTTTCAACGCAATGTCTTCAACCTTATCATGCTTAATGTCAAACCATTTTTCAACAATCGGGTTTACAAGAAGAAGCCGCGCTTTCTCATTTGTTAAGATAATACCGTCTGCTGTACTTTTAAGAATAGTCTCAATCTTTTCTTTTTCGAGAAGTCTCTCACTTACTTTGTGGACATCTTTGGCTCTTCTAAGATCTTCTACCATATAATTAAAAAGCCAGGCTAGTTTGCCTAATTCTTTTTGTGGAGTCACCACAATTTTTTTGGAAAGTTCTCCTCGGGCTATTTCTGTTGCGGATTTAATGAAGCTGTTCAGCGGCTTTGTAATTAAATGGCTGAGTATTGTGGTTACGCCAAAGGAAAGCCCTAAGACCATAGACACAAGCACGAGGTACATCAAAGGTGAATTGAATATATTGGATCCCGAATTGGCAGATATTTTAAATGAAAGTCCTACCATAAAGCAAACTGGCAAAAGTGTAGCCACGAAAATTATTACAAATAATTTTCGGTCCAACGATTTGTTAGCAAAAAAAGTTAGCTTCATAAATTCCCCTTTTATGAATCTGCAAACAGAATATTTCTGCCGGCTTGTTTTGCCCTGTATAGTCTTTGGTCCGCCTTTTCTACTAAAGTACTAAAGTCATGACCATCTTCAGGGAATGTTGACAAGCCGCTGCTTATTGTAATTTTACCGAGAGGTTGCTTTTCTTCGTGATGAAATTTATTCGTTTCGATTAATTTTCTGATTTTTTCTGCTACAACTAGTGCAGAATTTTTATCGGTTTCGATTAAAATTAAGGTAAATTCTTCGCCGCCATACCTGGCAGCCATGTCGATATTACGAATATTACTTTTTAAGAGAGAGCCCAGTTCTTGTAACACTCTGTCTCCGGCAGGATGCCCATTTTGGTCATTAAAATTTTTGAAATGGTCTATGTCAATCATAATCAAAGAGACGTTGAGAGCATGCCGCAATGCACGACTTATTTCCTGGGTAAACTGCTCTTTAAAATATCTGTAATTGTATAAACCGGTTAATCCATCTGTAATTGAAAGCTGCCTGAGCTCTTCTTTTGTACTTTGGAGTTCGATTATCTTTTTTTGTAATTCATCGTGCAAATATTTTATGCGGAGAAGAGAGCGAACTCGGGCAAGAAGCTCCATTCGGTTAAAGGGTTTGGTAATAAAATCATCAGCCCCGGAATCCATGCCTTTTATTTTATTTTCCAGGTCATTTAACGCTGTTAGCATAATAACCGGTATAAATTTAGTATCTTCCGATGATTTTAATTTTTTACAAACTTCAAACCCATTAATTTTTGGCATCATAACATCAAGCAGAACCAGATCCGGGGTATTTTCATAAACCATGTCCAATGCATGCTGCCCGTCCTTCGCAGATATTATCGTATAGCCTTCGGAAGAAAGGTAAGTCGATAATAATTGTATGTTTACAGGAACATCATCAACGACAAGAATTGTTTTCATATTGTTGTCGTTGTTCATTTTTGAGTCAGAATATGGTGTGACACTGTGAAGCAATTTCCGTAAAGTAGTTGTAAAAGTGGTCGATAATCGTTCAGTTTAAGGCATGAAAATACAATTAAAAACCTTGATAGTCAAGAGCTTATTGGTGAAACAGAGTTAAAGTATTTTAACATTTAGTGGTTTTATCTCCCGAAGTATTTTAACATCGAGCGTAGGCGTTAGTTAAAATAATATATACCTACATTGGGCCATGTTTGAAAACTTATATGCCATAATTTGCCATATTTTTTGTCGTCAATTGAACAACTATTCAGTCAAGCAACTTTTTCTTGACTTTTAAAAACGATTACATTATAATAATTTCACTTATCAATAGTAATGAATCGTTCATTCATTCTTTTTCTTATGAAATACATAAATTAGTTGTCCAAATTTCTGATAATTTCTGTAAATGTTAAAATATCATTTACACATGCCCCATATATTGCTTCAATTACTGCACAATCAACTAAAACTCAATATAAATATTGAGTTGGTTTTGATAGTATCCCAATTTTTTTTTAATATAAGAACTATAGATTCTCAAAAACAACTAATTCATTTTCAGATTGAAAAAGGGAGGTTTTGGTGAAAGAGTATTCTGCAGAAAACATTCGGAATTTAGCAGTTGTTGGCCATGCGACAGTGGGAAAAACAACCCTGTCTGAAGCATTGCTGTTCACATCAGGTGAAATTAATAGACAAGGTAAAGTTGAAGATGGTTCAACAGCTTCGGATTATAATTCTGATGAAATTGAAAGAAAAATTTCTATTAGTACTGGTTTACTTCATTGCGAGTGGAAAAATACAAAAATTAATGTACTTGATACTCCGGGTTACTCAGATTTTAATGGGGAAGTACAAGGTGCATTACGCGTAACCGATTTAGGAGTGTTAGTTCTAAATGCGGTATCGGGTGTTGAAGTTGGAACAGAAAGCGTATCTAAAATTATGAATGAGTATGGTACTGCATCCCTCTTTTATGTAAACCGAATGGATAAAGAACATGCTGATTTTAATCAAGTTTTTTCAAGCATTCAAGAGCGTTTTAAAAACAAGGGTGTAATGGTGCATTTGCCCATAAATGCCGGAGACGGGTTCGATAGCTTTGTGGATTTGCTGGGAATGACTTTGGTAAAGTACGAAACAAATGGTTCCGGGAATTTTTCCACATCAGCCATTCCTGACAACCTCCAGGCTCAAGCTGATGATTTGCACGAGAAGTTGATTGAAATGGCAGCAGAGAGTGATGATGCATTGTTAGAAAAATTTTTTGAAGAGGGTACGTTATCCAAAGAAGAATTGGCTGAAGGAATAAAGTCAGGTATCGCCAATAAGTCGGTTTTTCCTGTTTTGTGCGGGGCAGCAGAAAAAAATATTGGCTCAAAGCATCTGTTAGATTTTGTTGCTGATTACTGCCCGTCAGCCGCCAATAAAGTTAGTGAATCTGCAAAAAGGGGAGATAGTGATGTTGAAGTTTCTTGTAAAACTGATGCACCGCTTTCTCTGTTGATATTTAAAACTGTGTCTGAATCCCATCTGGGTGAAATGTCTTTCTTTAAGGTCGTCTCAGGTAAATTGAATGTTGGGGCTGATGTACAAAATACTACGCGAAATGTTAGTGAAAAACTGGGCCAGATTTATGTAATGAATGGTAAGAGTAGAAAGGAAGTTAGCTCGCTAAGTTTTGGAGATATCGGAGCTACTGTTAAACTAAAAGATACTCATACAGGAAACACTTTGGCCAATAAACAACATCCGGTAGTTTTGCAGGAAATCAATTTCCCACCTCCTGTAATTAGAGTGGCGGTTGAACCAAAAACTAAAGGCGATGATGATAAAATTTCCACGGGGCTGCACACATTGCATGAACAAGATCCAACATTTATTTCGAGTTTTGATCCGGAGCTCCATCAGACAATTATTTCGGGACAGGGAGAATTGCATTTGGATATCGTTGTAAAGCGCCTTAAAGACAAATTTGGCGTAGAAGTAAATTTAGTAGAGCCAAAAATTCCTTACAGGGAAACTATAAAGGGAAAATCTCAAACACAATATAAGTATAAAAAACAATCCGGCGGTAGGGGACAATATGGTGATGTTTGGATTAGACTGGAGCCGTTGCCTAATGGCGAAGGATTTGAATTTGTGAACCAAGTTGTGGGTGGGTCAATCCCGGGAAAATTTATCCCGGCAGTCGAAAAAGGAATAAGAGAATCCATGGTTGATGGTATTCTTGCAGGCTGCAAAGTCGTAGATGTAAAGGTTTCTCTTTACGATGGTACTTATCACAATGTGGATTCTTCAGAAATGGCGTTTAAAGTGGCCGGTTCAATGGCCTTTAGAAAAGCTTTTGCAGAGGCTAAACCTGTATTGCTTGAGCCGATTTATGATGTGGAAATTACTGTTCCGGAAGAATATATGGGCGATGTTATGGGAGATATTTCCGGAAGAAGGGGAAAAATTTCAGGTATGGATTCCGAAGGTCCTTTTCAGATTGTTAAAGCAAAAGTACCCCTTGCAGATCTTTACAAATATTCGACAACTTTGAGATCTCTAACACATGGCAGGGGCCTGCATCGTAGAAAGTTTTCTCATTATGAAACTGTCCCCAACGATGTTGCAAAAAAAATTATGGATGCCTGGAAGGCAGAGCGAGAAGCTTAATATTACAGAAACAGAGTGTGTAAACGAAGAGGGGAGGGCGATGAGCGTTTCAGACGATCAAAATGAAATGCTCAACTCTCTTCTCTCCACACTTTAAATAGCCTCCTCCAGTTTTACTTTATCCCATACTTCATCCATTTCCTCTAAACTTTTTTCACTCATACTTTCCCCCTTTCCTTCAAAGTGTGCTTCCACTTTTTGGAATCTTGTGCTGAATTTATTGATAGTTTTTCTTAAGGCATCTTCAGGATTGATATTCAGAAACCTGGATAAATTTACTAGTGAAAAAAGTACATCACCCAATTCTTCTTCAATATGAGTTTTATCTTTTTGTTGAAGGGCTTCATCTAATTCGCCCAACTCTTCGTTAACTTTGTCCCAAACTGGTTTTTGATCGGGCCAATCAAAACCAACCGTCGCTGCCTTCTGCTGAATTCTACCTGCTCTCAGCAGTGCAGACATGGCCTTTGGTACACCGTCGATTACAGATTTTTTTCCCTCTGACTTCTTTATTTTTTCCCAGTTTACGGATTGTTCCTCGGCAGTATTAATTTCTACATCGCTGAAAACATTTGGGTGGCGTCGAATCAATTTTTCCGTAATCGCCTCAATTATATCAGCAATATTAAATCTTTGGCTCTCTGTCGCAAGCTGCGCGTGGAATACAATTTGAAGAAGTAAATCTCCTAATTCATTACATAATTCGGGATAGTTTTCTTCATCTAAAACTTCTAAAACCTCATAAGTTTCCTCAATTAGATATTGCCGTAAGCTGCTATGTGTTTGCTCTCTATCCCAGGGACACCCATTGGGACCGCGAAGTATCGACATAATGTCTACCAATTTTTCGAACATACTACCTATTGTAGCGTTTTCCATAAAATCCTCTTTTTTTAATATGACACGAAAAGTATCAATTTGAGTTAGCAGAGTCAATCGAAATTTGTAAAATCCTGGTTTATGATCTTGCTTCTTATTCACAATTTGGCTATTTTTAAAATTACACTTTTACGAAAGATTCTGGAAATAATTCGTCCAGATTCGTTAAACGTCACATTATTTTTAACCAAAGAAACACTTATGTTAATACGCGACCTATTTGTTAAGCGCAAGCCGCGCAGTTTCGGGTTTACTCCTTTCTACTATAAGGAGAAGAAAAGCACCGAGCTGGAAGAGGATGGTTCCCGCATTCAGTTTCGGAGAATAAGAACAAATATAACGTTTGGAAAAAGATCAACAAGAAGCATGATTGTCCTGGTTTTATTATCAAGTGCCATGTTGTTTTATTTTATGCGCTTGGTCGATAGAGATTTATCAACTTCTGAACTGGAAAAAATTAAAATAGAAGTTGTACCTAATGAGGATTAACTTTTAGTGGTTAAGATGACTGGATGAGTCAAAAAAGAACAAATAAAAATACTATAACGCCACAATCAGCTACGAGCGGTTTGGCTGTTTCGGCATGGAATAGAGGTGTGGCCAGATTTCAGTATTTACCCATCCGACTGAAACTAATGGTAATTATTGGAACTATTGTGGTTTCAGTAATTTTTTCATTTAGCCTGTTTGTTATCAAAAATCAAGAAGATACCTTAATGGACCGAATGGATCAGGTTTGTAAAGTTTTAATTGAAACTTTATCTGATGCGGCTAAAGATGGATTGCTTTTGAAAAAGACTGAACAAATTCCTGAAGCAGTACATACATTAAAAAATAATGCAATCCAGGGACTGAATAAGGTTGCGATAATTAGTAGCAACCCGAGACGAGTGATTGGAGTTGATGCAGATGGAGAGTTTATCCCCGAAGACAGTGCTGCAGTTTACTTTCAATTTTTAGAAAGTAATGTATTTAGGAAAAGTGAAACAAAGACAGAGTTTATATTCTCTAAACCAATTATCCAAAAATCTCGCAAAAATGATCGTCTCGAAAGCGTTAAATTGGGAGTTGCATATATTAGTTTTGTTAAGGAAGATATTCTGGCGCCAACCATTCGGGCACGGAAAATAGCTGTTGTAGCGACCATAGTAATTGTCATATTTGCTTTGATTTTTATTAACTTAATTGCTCGAAAAATGGCAAAACAAATACAACTGCTTTCTGAAGGGGCGCGTCAAGTTGGCCGGGGCAATTTAAATGTTGAAATTTTACCAGGTTCAAACGATGAGCTTGGTCTTTTAGCGACTGAATTTAACAATATGATCCAACTGCTTCGAGAAAAGATGCAAATGCAGAAGTTTGTTTCTAAATTAACTGTGGATATGATCAAAGACTCCGGGCAGGACTTCAATCAAAATAAGGGAGCTATTAAGAGAAGTGTTGTCGTTCTTTTTTCGGATGTGCGCAGTTTTTCTTCTGTAGCAGAGAATCTTGACCCCGGAGAAATTGTTAAATTAATTAACGTATATTTTGATATCCAAACCCGAATTGTTGAGCGGCACAAAGGAGTGGTTGATAAATTTATGGGCGACCAGATCATGGCTATTTTTCAGGGCAAAAATATGGCTGATAATGCTCTGCGTGCAGCGGTTGAAATTCAAAAACAAGTAAAAATAATAAACCAGGAACGACAAGCCCAGAACAAAATTATGCTTGAAATGGGAGTCGGAATAAATTCCGGGGCTGCGGTTATGGGAAATATGGGGTCTTCTGATAGAATGGATTATACTGTAATTGGTGATGTTGTCAATGTTGCTGCTCGCTTGTGCGGAGTCGCAACGGCTGGCCAAATTATTACTTCTTACGAAGTTGCGAAAAGGGTAAATGGATCGTATCCAACTTCAAGGCAGAAATCAATCTCTGTGAAAGGAAGAAAGCAAGCAATTGAAATATGTGAAGTTGATTATGACCTTGATATTATAATATAAAAATACAACAATGATCGTACAATGGTAATTTGCGTTTTATGTCATTCTTTAAAACAACAACCCTCCTTTTTTTAGCTTATTTACAAATATTAAATAGTTCAGCCTTGTATTCACAAACAATTGGGAATACTTTCAAACCGGATGCGCGTTCAGTTAGCCTGGGCGGTTCTCTAGTAACGCAGGCTCACGATCCTGTTGCGATTTATTGGAACCCTGCTTTAATGGCAGGCCTGAAAGATCGAGCGCTTTCAGTAAGTATGGAAAGTCTGTTTGAATACAGCTTTTTGGGTTTCTCTCAATACATCCCGCTTTATGGCACTTTTGGGTTTAGCCTTGCTCGTATCCCCACTATTCTTGATACTACCGTGGAATCCGGGAGTTTTTCCTATGGCCGAAAGCTGACTAATTTCCTATCCCTTGGCGCCGGTTTAAATATTCAAAAAAAAGATAAAGAATTGATTGCTGCTTCACGATTCGGTTTTTTTATAGGAAATCCCGCCATTGGCACTCCTGAGTATCCTTGGCGTGGTGGTTCAGTTGAAAATAAAATGGATAGAATTTCTTTCGGCATGACTATTCAAAATGTACCTATTTCAGGTAGTTTTTTCAAGACATCTGCTTTGCTTGGCCTTGGGTACATATTCCCAAGCCAGGGCTTGCTATTAAACACTGGCTACCATTTTAATGAAGGAAAGAATACAGCGCATGTAGGGCTGGGTTGTCAACTTACCAGACAGTTTGTTTTATCTACAGGAATTGAAGATTTTGATGCCGAAAAATTTGGTGCCGGTTTGAGCTACACTTATGATAATTTCTCAGTTCAGCTGACCTATAGCACTGAATTTGATAAATTTTTGATGACTGCTCTTTTAAGAATTGGCAGATCTCCGACTCGTTCGTCGATATCGTATTTAAACAGGGCTAATAGATATTTGTCAAAGCGTCACTTCGAAGCAGCAAGCGAAAACTTTAAAAAATATCTTTCTTACGATTATGAATCTACAAATCGGGACTCATTGCGGCAACTGATTTATGCACTCGACCGAAGAGTTGCAAAAAACAAGGGTATTGTCGATTCGATGCTTACTCAGGTAAAAAGGATGTTGTCCGGGGATGCTCCCAAATTTCTTCGTGCGGCTTTAGTGCTAAGAAGAGTTCTTGAAATTGAACCGGGAAATGCAGATGCAAAAAGTAAGCTTTTGGTTTTACAACCAGCGATTGATAAATTTATTAATGATTCAAAAGCTGAAGGTAAATTAAGATTCGGAACGCGTGCGTACCTGGAAGCCAAACGCATGTTCACACGGGTTTTGGTGTTTGAGAAGCTTGATGCCGAGACCAACGAATATATCACCTCAATCAACAAATCGTTGGTTGAACTTGGCGATCGATATTTTAACCAAGCGGTGGCATCCTTTAATCAAAAAAAGTATCAAATGGCAAAGTCAGAAATCGATCTGGCGCTTGAGCATGATCCAGACCATAAAGATGCTCAGAAATATCTGAAGCGGATTTATGAAGTAGCCAAAGTTGAGAAATCTGAGTTGGTTGGTCTTCTTGAAAGAGCTGAGGGTTTAGAGAAAAAGGGAAGATTCAATAATGCTGCAAATCTTTACCAGCGTGTATTAAACCAGGATCCTAGTAATTTACGAGCGAGAAACAAATTAATTGAAATTAGACCCAAAGTGGATGAATTTTTAAATCAACAAAATAGTGAGGCGGTTAAACATTTTAAAAATGGAAGTATTAATAAGGCCATTACTCTGCTCAATACTATTTTAACAGTTGCTCCAAATCACACCAACGCAAAAAATAACCTAATTAAAGTTAGAAGAGAGAGAAGTCGACTTGTAAATGCATACGTGCAAAGAGGGGATAGCCTTATGGCAATTGAGGAATACAAGGCTGCGAAATCTCAATTTAACAAAGCGCTGCAATTCCTCCCCGACCACGATGCCGCACTAAAAGGTGTTCTACGAGTTAACGAATTAAATAGCTTTGATGATCGAATTCAGCTTGCACTTCAAATGGGGCGTGATGGGGATTATTTTGAGGCTTATAATTTATTGAAAACATTAGTGGGGCAAAATCCGAACAACAAAAAAGCTGTATCTGAGTATGCCGCTGCAAAAAAGCAAATCGAGAAAATTGCTGACAACCATTTTAATAAGGGGATTAAATTTTATACCGAGGATAACTACGAGGATGCAATAAAAGAACTCAACTTGGTGTTGAAATATGAACCAAAACATGACGGCGCCGTTGAATATATTCAGAAATCTCAAGAACGTTTACAAGCGTTGAAGAGTTTTGGTAACAGCCGTTAAGCTTCGATGCAAGTTAATTTTTCTGGCTTTTGTAAACTATATTTTGCACATTTAGACAGTTCTCAGATTTAGAAATTACGTACAATTTGAATTAAAAATTTAAATAACTATTTTATAATATAATGATGCATTTTTTCCAAAAGTTTGTTGTGTTCTCCCTTCTGTTTTTTTCATTCTCGTCGTGTGCTTATTATAATACATTCTACAATACCAAAAAACTTTACAAGGAAGCAGAGAAGGAAAGAGAAAAAAGAACAACTGATATTCCAACCTCCAGTGAAAAAAAGAAATATGATGATGCAATAGAAAAAGCGTCCAAAGTGTTGGAACTTTATCCAAATAGTAAATACGTCGATGATGCGGTGATGATTTTGGGTGAATGCTTTTACTACAAGCAGGATTACATAAAAGCACAACGTAAATTCCAGGAGTTAATACAATATTTCCCGGAGAGTGAGTATTTTTATCGAGCCAAAGTTTGGCTTGCAAAAACATATATTGAATTTAAAGATTATCCCTCAGCAAGATTAATTCTCAGTGAATTGTCTAATAGAGAAAAGCTGGACAAAAAAATCAGACAGGAAGCAAAATTTATTTCCGGCGAGATTCACCTCCATATAGAAAACTATGTAGATGCAGAAGCGGAATTTTTACAATCAGCTGAAATTGGTGAAGATGATCTGTTAACGGCAACAAGTTATTTTCAACTTGGTCAAACACAAATTTTGATTGAAAAATATGATGATGCGGCTGATAATTTTACAAAGGCCATTAAGAAAAGCCCGAATCAAAAATTTGAATTTGATTCCTGGCTAAATTATGCAAAAGCGCTTAAGCTGTCTGGTGATTTTAAAAAAGCTGCTCGCATTTGTAATGAACTTCTAGATAACGATTTATTTAAAAAGCAACATGGATATGTTCAGCTGGAAATTGCGGATATCGTTTATAAGGAAGGCAAGACTTTCGAAGGTAAAAGTAAAAAGGATCAAGCTTATTTTAAAAGCAAACTTTTTGATGCAATCGAAAATTATGAACTTGTGATTCTACAAAACAAAAGAACAGCTGTGTCTGCGGAAGCCTATTTTAGGACAGGTGAGATAAAAGAGCATGAATTAAACGATTTTGCCGGAGCTAAAGAAAGCTATGGAAAAGTTAGGAGCGAATTTAATCGCTCCGAATTTGTAGCTGATGCAAATAGTCGTGCAGAAGCATTGGGTGATTTAATCAAATTTGGAAATGAAGTAAAGAAAGCTCTTGGACAGCAATTAATTGAATCCGGTAGTGTACAAAGAGTATTAACCGAGTTGGAGTTGCTTTTACTTGAACATGGCAACCATCCGGAGTTGAGGCTGATTGAATTAAAACGGACCAGCGGATTATTAAGCGATGACAATGCTGGCGATGAGATCGGGAAGCCCAAAGAAGATAAGTTGACCCGGTTAATAAAAAACAAATTACAGCTCGCTGAAATATATCTGTTTCAGTTTAATCAAATTGATTCTGCTTTATACGAGTATGGTGAGGTTCTGGAATTGTTTCCCGAACACCCTTATGCAGCCAAAGCGTTGTATTCAACTGCTTATATTAATGAGCACATGTTTCAGGATAAATTCAGAACAGATTCATTATTATATCAGGTTATTTTAAAATATCCTGACTCTGAACAAGCTGCTGCGGCTAGGAAAAAACTGGAGATTGATGACGGCAGCTCTGTTGAACCTGCCGCTGAACTTTTTAAACGCGCTGAATCTTCTTTGTTTAAACAAAAAAATATAAACAAGGCACTCAGGGAATATGCGCGGGTAATGGAAACATTCCCTGAATCTGATTTTGCCCCCAAAGCATTGTACGCGATGGGGTGGATTCACGAAAAATACACTGCCAATTATACAAAGGCACGTCAGTTATATGATGAATTTGTCGAAACTTACCCTGGTTCTGAGTTTACCGGACCTCTGAAAAAGAAAATAGAAGCTAAAGAAATTATAGCCAAAGAAGAAGAGCCAACTGAATCGGAATCTGCTATTCCAATCGATGGTTTGACTGAAGCAGTTGTACAGGGTGATTCTGTGGTAGCTGATACTAAAGATAAAGATATTGATCGTGCACCTATAGAAACGAAAAGTGAAGATCTCGGGGGCTACAACGATGGTCTTCGACAGAATGAGGCCAGGAGAGATCGCCGGCCAAGTAGTTTGAGGACAAAGAGAAATTAACAAAATCATGATATGCTCTCCCCCCAAAAGTCATGATTGTATCGTTCTGAGCAACAAAAGGCTTAGTGAAAATAGTATTTACCTGACAAGACTTCATTGCCCTGATATTGCTCAAAATTCCAGTTCCGGACAATTTGTAAATATAAAGGTAAGTAATGAACTTTCACCTCTGCTCAGGCGTCCGTTTAGTATTTGCAAGGTAGATAAAGCAGAAGGCTGGTTTGAGGTTCTGTGGCAAATTGTTGGACGGGGAACGACTCTTATGGCGGGTTATAAAGTTGATGATGTTATCAATATAATTGGTCCTCTCGGGCACGGGTTTCATATAAAGTCTGGAATTGAATCTGCAATTCTTGTGGGAGGCGGACTTGGCATAGCACCCCTCCCTTTTTTGTGCCAGGATATTTTAGAGAAATCTTCTGCCAATATTGCTGTTTATGTTGGCGTGCGTACAAAAGCTGATCTCGCCATGGCCGAACTGTTCAACGATTTTGATATCAACATTATTCAATGTACGGAAGACGGCAGCGCTGGCATTCAAGGGTACGTAACAAAACCATTAATTGAAAAACTTGCCTCAAAGAGTTCTGTTCCCCCTGTACTTTTTAGTTGCGGCCCCGAGGTATTTTTGAAGAGAATGGTAGATATCTCCTCTGAATTCGATGTTGAAGGCCAGATTTCTGTTGAATCAGTGATGGGATGCGGTTTTGGCATCTGTGTTGGCTGTCCCGTTGAAGTGCAAGATTATGCCGAAGGTGAGAGAAAGTACAAATTGACTTGTATTGACGGTCCTGTATTTGATAGCCGGGAGGTGCTGCTCGTTGGCTGATCTGTCGGTTTCCATTGGTAAATTGAAGCTGAAAAATCCGGTGCTTGTAGCGTCGGGAACTTTCGGTTATGGTCAGGAAAGCCGCGCTTTAACTGACTTAAACGCCTTGGGCGGTATTGTTACCAAGTCTGTCACTTTAAAGCGGAGAGACGGCAACCCGCCACCGCGTATTTTTGAATTGCCTGCGGGCATGTTAAATTCCATCGGGTTGGCTAACGTGGGAGTGGATACTTTTATCTCAGAAAAGCTGCCATTTTTGTCCGAACTGTCCACAGCAATAATTGCCAATGTTGCGGGCAGTACACCTGAAGAGTATCTTCAGGTCATCGAAAAACTTGATGAACATGATAGCATTAGCGCTTATGAACTTAACTTTTCATGCCCGAATGTAAAGCAAGGCGGATTGGCGTTTAGCCAGGATCCGAAAGTAACGCAGCAAGTTACAAGAATGCTCCGGGACATTACCGAAAAACCGCTCATTGCAAAATTAACCCCGAACATTACAAGGGTTAGCGAGATTGCGCAGGCAGCAAAAGATGGAGGGGCTGACGCAGTTTCTTTAATCAATACTTTGGTAGGGATGGCAGTTAATACCCAAACCAGGAAGCCACAGGTACATACGGTAACGGCTGGTTACTCAGGTCCGGCAGTTAAGCCGGTAGCGCTCGCCAAAGTGTTTGAGGTGGTACAAAATGTGGATATTCCGGTAGTCGGCATAGGTGGAATCATGAATTTGAATGATGCGCTTGAATTCTTTATAACAGGCGCTTGTGCAGTTCAAGTTGGAACTGCTAATTTTATAGATCCCTCTACCGGTGAAAAAATGGTAGGTGGATTAAACGATTATTGTAATGGAAATGGTATTGATGCCATTTCAGAGATAGTAGGTTCTTTAAAACTTTAGTTTCTTAGAAATAGGAGGGAGGAAACTGTGGCATTAGATACCTTTAAAACCCGTGCACTTGTTGCTTTTATTTTTGGTCCTTTAATCCTGCTGAGTATTTGGTTTGGTAATTTGTTTTTTCTTGCCATCATTGCCATCATTGTTGTGCTTGGGATGAAGGAGTTTTATGCTATTGCAGATCATAAAGAAGCCCATCCCCAAAAGGTTTTAGGAATTGTATTAGGTGCTGTTGTCCTGGGTTTATTTTTCCTGGGTGAGATAAATTTTTTAGGAGTGTTCTTTATTTATTCATTTTTGTTGATAACAACAATAGAGCTATTTCGAAATCAGCCTAACTCTGTTTTAAATATTGGCGCCACGTTTATGGGAGTATTTTATGTTGCAGTGCCCATAGGATCGCTTGTTTTAATCCGGGAGACGTTGTGGGTTCAGGCATCGTATCTTGCTTCCGGAAAACTCATTATTTTCTTTTTTCTGTCTATTTGGTTTTGTGATTCAATGGCCTATATTGGTGGCTCAAAAATTGGCAAGCATAAACTCTTCCCTCGTGTAAGTCCGAACAAAACAGTTGAAGGAACCCTCACCGGCTTTTTGACTGCAATATTGACAGCTTACTTATGCCATCTAACTTTTCTGGATGAATTTAACTTGGTTGATTTGTTGGTTATTGGCGCCCTATGTGGGAGTTTTGGTCAATTAAGTGACTTGGTGGAATCTCTTTTTAAGCGGGATGCCGGCATCAAAGATTCATCTAATCTTATACCGGGGCATGGAGGTATTTTAGATAGATTTGATAGTGAAATTTTGGCGGCTCCTGCCGTTTTTCTCTATTTGAAAATTTTTGTTATTTAAGTTTTAAACAAGAATTTTTCCGTCCTTAACCAGTAACTTTCCATCCACGGAAAGTGTTGGTTTTAAAAGCAGGCCTTTAACGGCTTTGAGCATTTTCCCATGTATTTTGGTGACTTGATTTTCTCCCAGAATAAAATAAACGGAACCGGCATGTTTTTCATCCTCAGAATCTGAATACCCAAGCTTAATGAAATCGTTTGTTCCTACACCCATTTGAGTTATAGTGCGACCGTCCTTACCGAATTTTCTTAGGCTTTTTCTGAGTGCTTCAGCTTCTGTAGCGCCTTTGATTTGAGAGATTTGATTGTTGTTTACATATAAAGTAATTGGTGTATTCAGTTTTTTACTTATCCCGGCAATCCGGTCGAGAATAATTTTTCCATTAAGACTGCTTTTTGTTAAATTGATGCTGGCTGCTCCGGATGGGAGCAATACAATTTGTGAAGGCTCTCCGGGAATTCCAGTATGTGCAACTCCATTTGATTTTGAAATATCGATCTGAATGTCAGTCCCTGATGGAGAAGAGAGGCTGAACGTTTTCCCGATTGTAAAAAGGTCAGCTAACTTCCTGCTTTTTCGAACAATTCTTTTTGAGTCCGATATCAAAAAATTACCTTTTAACAAAGCAGGTATATTTTGAATAATTATAATTCTGGAGTTTTGCAAAAGTGCATCAGAAAAATGTGTTTCATCGAGAGAGTCATTTGCAAAGAAAATCGAAGTTTTAGAAGTAAGAAGAGGTTCACAAATACTTCTAATAAATCCGTTTTGTGTGGCAGTTAAATTTGCTTCGGAGTATTTGACGCAGAGAACGTTTTTTGTTAGTCTTTTCCCGGCCTTCCATGCAACTTCAAGAAGTTCGGAATGTTTTTCATGCCCTAAAAAAGTGATAGCCTCATCAGCTTGAACTTTTAGGTAGTCTCTCAATAAGACTGAAATAGTTTTTTTGATTATGTCCATTCGATGAACAAATAAATGAGTTTTTGAATTGTCTGAAAACTAAATAATTGACTTAATAAGAGAGCTTAGGCGAGCTATTTTTGTAAAGCTACATGTGCAAAAACTTTTGCGTCGTCTAAGATGTTATCTATTTTTACGTATTCGTCAGGACCATGTAATGTTTCGTCTTGAGTGGCCCAAACAACTGCATTAAAGTTAGCCTCACGAAAGAAAGCTGCTACTGTGCCACCGCCGATTCCCATTGCTTTCGGCTTTACATTTTTAATTTCTGAAATTGCTTTGAGTAGAGAAATTACAACCGGTGCATCCGTCGGGGTCGGAGGGGCTGCAGCAAACTCCTGCGGGTACGAAATTTTAATTTCAACTTTTTGCTTGGTTTCAATTTCCCGGGTGACTTGTTGTACAAAGCTTTTAACTTCGCTCAGGTCATAGCTCGGAAGAATTCTGCAATCGTAGTAAAAAATATCCTGTCCGGGAATAGTATTTACATTTGGAACATTGGCTTCTTTTTGGGTGGGTTCAAATGTGCTGATGGGTGGATCAAAAACCGGGTCGTTCACATTAAACTTGTCGTATAATTGGTCGAGGGAGGTTACTAAATGTGCACTTGCTCTGGCTGCATTAATACCTAACTCAGGTGTTGAACCATGTGTTTGTTTCCCAATCACTTCGAACCTGATCCATAGAATGCCTTTTTCTGCGACTTCTACGATTGTACCGGCCTCATTGCCTGAATCGGGTATAATAATAAAATCTTCGTTTGTAAATAAATCGCTGTGATTTTTTAAAATGTATTCAATGCCGTACCCATTTCCTGTTTCTTCATCGGACACGAAAAGCAAACCAAGGTCGTATTCCGGAAGATGGTTTTCTTCAACAAATGCCTTCGCCGTTAGGAGGGAAGATACAATGCCTTGCTGATTGTCTTCGGTTCCGCGTCCGAAAATCTTACCATCCTCAACACGTATGGTCCAGGGATCGTTTGTCCATTTTGATAAATCACCGGGAGGTACAACATCCATGTGCGACATTATCCAGATTGTTTTTTCGACATTTTTGCCTTTTAAACGAGCTGCAATATTTGGCCTTACCCCGGACGGTACACGGTCGTCCGGGGCATTGTAATGTTCAATGGTTTTACAACCTAACTCTTCAGTTAAATATTTTTGGATGAATTCAGCTTTTTCGCTTTCGCCAACACCACCATTTTCAGGAGAAAGCGCTTGAATAGCTGTCAAAGCCTTTTCAATTTTTATGGCTTCCTCTCCGTAGGTATCTATGCGATTGCACAGGTTTTTTAATATGGTTTTATCTATATCCAAAGTTAATTACACCCAGGTTATGGATTTGTTTTTGTTCAGACTCGCAAAAAATAAATTTAAGCGGTCATAAACCGGATCGACCTTTTCGCCGAATTCAGCGGCCAACCCCTGGCCGATATCTTTTACCGTTGTTGAGCCGTCACAGTGCTTCCAAACGAAGGAACCGACTTCATCTAACTTAAGTCGGAAGTTCGGGCTTTTCATTTTGGTTATCAGCCATTTACCAAAAAAATGATTTCCGAATTTTGGAATCAGGATAACCGCGAGGTCACCTGATTCCTGCCATTCTCGATTTCTTTTGGGTGCTGCTGCAAGAAATGCTTCTGATATTTGCTCTTTTGACATCTTATTTCTTTTCTGAGCTTTTCATTGGTAATTTGATTAGGGTGTAGAAAAGTACAGCAAACACAACAAGACCAAGCCATGGCGTAGCTCCCGGTGACAGGCTTGCTAATGTAAACGAACTGCCAGAGACACTAACACCCAGAACAACGAATGCTAAAATAACTGCCATCAAAGATTCCCCGGCGATTAGGCCAGACGCTAATAAAATCCCGGTACTTTCGGCTTTGGTTTTCTTTTCATCAGAATAATTGTTTTTGGCGGCTTGTTTGTCCAGCAACCACTTGGCAAGTCCACCTACAAAAATAGCAGCTGTAGAACTAAAAGGTAAATACATGCCAACAGCAATCAACATTGGAGATGGCGCTTTGATTAGGATTAATCCAATTGCAAAAAAGACACCAACAATGACCAGTGGCCATGCCATTTCTCCGCCTACAATTCCCTTGGCCATTAATGCCATTAAGCCTGCTTGAGGCGCAGGTAAAGCAGCACTGCCGATAACATAAACTTTATCCATGACAGCGATAAAAGGCATAAGCAGAATAGCAGCGATAATCACACCTATGATTTCGCCTAGCTCCATTTTCCAAGGCGTACCGCCTAAAATGTGGCCGACTTTTAAATCCTGAGTCATATCGCCTGCAATACCCGCAGCACAACATACAACGCCTGCAACCGCGAGAACAGCCGCAACACCTTTAGGGCCTGTTACGCCAATTGCAACCATCAGAACGGCTGAAATGAGCAAGGTACTTAGAGTTAACCCGCTAATTGGGTTGTTTGAACTGCCGATGAGCCCGACAAGATACCCGGCAACGGCTGAAAAAAGGAATCCGACTACCAACAGTACAACGGTGAGTATAAGCGAACCCAATAGAGAACCACTGAAGTAATGGTAGAGAAGATATTGTGGAATGGCCAAAATACCAATGACTGTGATTATTTTTTTGAAGTCTAAGTCGATTTGAAGTCTACTGAGGGTGCCAGACTGGTTCTTAATATTTTGCAAGTCTTTAAAAGCCTTCGTAAGGCCTTGAATAAGGGATGTTCTCAAATTGTAAAGCGTGTAAAATGCTGCCACAATCATCGTTCCCACTGCAAGAGGGCGGATTTGGCGAAACCAGACCTCATCACTTATGGCTACCCAGTTTTGTCCCTGGGCTGCGAATTCTTGCAATGTTGGGCTTAGGAAAAGCGCTAATGGGACTAATAACAGATGCCCCAAAATTGAGCCTGCAAATAAGATGGCTGAGATTTCATACCCGACGATGTAGCCAACACCAACCAATGCCGGTGATGCTGCGGGTGTTTCCAGTTTAAGGCCACCGTTAAAAAGTTTGGTTGAGCCGAGAAATTGAATCTTGGATTCAGCAAAACCGAAAAACTTAGAAACAGTGTCTTGGATTAGATGAAGGCCATTATTATTTTTAAAGAATTCGATGAGGCCGGCAATTCCCATAGCGCCAAACACATAACTCGCGCCACTGGCGCCGCCTTGGCCTGCTTTTACGATTTCAGCAGCCGCAATACTTTCCGGGAATGGTAAATCAGCTTCCTCAACCATGGTTCTTCGAAGCAGAATAATGAACATAACGCCAAGCAAACCCCCGATGAGCATGATTAGCGAACCTTCAATTAAATGTTCAACAGTCCACAAAGAATCCCAAACGCCACTAATTACAAAGGCAGGAATTGTGAAAATTGCACCAGCGACTAAAGCCTCTCCAACGGAGGCCGTTGTTCTGGCAACATTTTCTTCAAGTATTGTGCCTTTAAATGCTTTTAAAGCTGCCATGGCCACAACGGCGGCCGGAAATGTGGCGGCTACGGTCAGGCCGGCTTTCATGCCCAGGTAGGCATTGGCAGCGCCCAAAACTACAGCCATTATTACGCCAAGAAATACCGCTTTAAATGTAAATTCTTTTAGATCCGTCTCTGCACCAACATACGGCTTGAAATCAGAACTCATCATTCCTCCCTTAAATAAACGTTTATGAAATAGAAAATTCGGACTTTGTTGCGGGTAGGATTTACCCCTCCTAATCGAGGTTAAAATTAACGGATATTAACAAAAAAAGTCAAGGGAAAAACACGGTTATCTGAGTATTAGTCCTTGCGAAATTTATATAATGTAATTAGTTTAAGCTTGAGTAATTCCAAATATCGAATTTTTGAAACAGATCTTAAATTATATTGGTAATTCACATAAAACAAAGGATAACAATGAGTTTTTTTTCTAAATATAACGGATGTCAGGTTAAACTTATCTTACTAATGTTCTGTCTGGTATTGTTTCCAGTACACAAAACTCAAGCCCAAGTTGATAGCTTGCGGATCGCCAGCTATAATATACTCAAATTTCCAAGTGCAGACGGTGCAACTCGGATTGGGGATTTGAGGAAAGTCATCGAAGCTGTGGCTCCGGATATTCTTGTAGTCCAGGAAATCGAAAGTCAGGCAGCTGTCTCGACACTTTTAAATCAGGTCATGAATCATAAACAAGCTGTTTACCAGGCAGCGCCTTTTTTTGATGGTCCAGACACGGATAGCGGGCTTTTTTATAATCAGGACAAAGTAACTTTACTGGCCTTTCCCAATAATCTCCGAAGTGGCGTTCGTGATATAATGGAATATGTGCTATTTGCATTTGGCCATGAGTTCACAATTTATTCTACACATTTGAAAGCCGGGTCGTCGGCTTCAGATCAGCAACAGAGGTTAAACCAGGCTACTTTTCTTCGGAACCATTTAAATGGGTTGCCCTCTAACTCAAACTTTATGCTCGTTGGCGATTACAACATGAGATCTGCATCTGAAGCGGCTTTTATAAAATTAACTGAAAACCAGGCTGATAACGACGGTCGGTTGTTTGATCCCATAAACCAAGCCGGGAATTGGAACAATAATAATTTTTTTATTTCTATTCATACGCAATCTACCAGAACGACCTCTTTTGGCGGCGGTGCCACCGGCGGGTTGGATGATCGCTTTGACATAATATTGGTTTCAGATGCGATGAGAAGTGGTGGTGGCATCGATATCCTGCCTGCAACATATAAAGCGTTTGGCAATGATAGTGATCACTTCAACCTTGCTATCAATGCCGGAACGAACTTTTCTGTTCCGGACAGCGTTGCAGATGCCCTTCACAAGGCATCAGATCATCTGCCGGTAGTTTCCGATTTTGCCTTTGGATTCCCGACTTCTGTGAATGAAGGAAGTCAAGAGCCTGTATCATTTAGTTTGCAACAGAATTTTCCCAACCCATTTAATCCCGCAACAATAATAAAATATTCGCTTACCAAATCATCTTTTGTAACTCTGACTGTTTTTAATTTGTTGGGGCAGGAAGTAGCGAGATTGGCAGATGAACATAAGAACTCCGGAGAATATCAAGTTATTTTTGACGGCAAGGAATTAGGCAGCGGCATTTATGTATATACATTGAGTGCGGGAGGGAAGAGCATATCAAAAAAATTGCTTCTGCTAAAATAGGATAATCGCAATGTTCATATTTATTATCATTTTTTGTTTTTTTGTTGAAGCCTATGCAGGTGATCCTATTACCATTGATGGTCTTTTTCAAGATTGGGAAAATATTGGAATTGAGTTTGATGACCCGGATGGGGATGGGTTTGATGAAGATTTCTCCGGATTGAAAATTACAAATGATAATGATTTTTTGTTTTTGAAGTTTGGATTTAATGGCAGTGAGCAGCTATTGCAAGATTTTAATGGAATCAGGCTTTATATTGATGTCGACAATAATAGCAATACTGGTCGAAGCTTTCGTGGAATCGGCGCTGATATCGAATGGTGTTTTGGATGTAGAAGTGGTTCTATCTGGCAAAACCAGGTGCCAGTTGCAATCAGGCAAAATGATTTAACCTTACGCAGTGCACCAACAATTACTTCGCGTGATTTTGAAATAGCAGTTGGTCTTTTTAGCCAGGCACTTACGCTTAACAACACACAAATCGCCGATACCCTGGCTATAGTGCTTGCTACTTCAGATGAAGCCGACTATTTGCCTGACAATATTGGTGGAGCTCAGTACATTATTGATACAACCCCGGTTGAGCCACCTGATGCAATTCCTTTAGCGAGATCGCGACCTGAGCATTTGCGTATTTTATCTTATAATACCCTTGGCAGTGGACTTAGCAATGCCAATCGGCAGCCTGCTTTTGAACGGATAATAAAAGCACTGAGCCCAGACATAATGGCTTTTCAGGAACAGCGAGATGCACCTGATGTGGAAATATTGATGAGCAAGTGGCTACAACCTTCAAACTTTCATTCGCTCATGCTCGGAAACGGCAACATGGTTGTATCCCGTTTCCCGATTCTTAATTCCGCAATATTGACGAACTCAGGGCGTACCATGGTGGTGTTGCTTAATACGGCGGATGAATTGGGTGTAAATTTGCTGGTGATGAATTCACATTTGAGCTGCTGCGCCAATGATGTTTCACGGCAGCGAGATGCTGATGAAATCATTATGCGCTTGCGTGAGTGGCGAGATGGAAGCGGTCCATTTCAACTTCCGGAAAATACACCGATGGTTCATCTGGGAGATTTTAATCTTGTAGGGTCTTCACTACAGATACGAACCCTTACGCACGGCGATATAAGTGATGAGAGCAATAATGGTGAGGATTTTGCGCCGGATTGGGATGGCTCGTCGCTGACCGATCTATTTTCAAGACAGACTTCTGCCAGAATGGGATACACCTGGCGTAATGACAACAGTGCCTTCAGCCCGGGTAAACTGGATTATTTTCTGTTTACTGACAGCATCCTTGAGCTTGGAAATCATTATGTTTTGAACACATTGGCCATGTCAGCCGACGAGTTGAGTACAGCCGGGCTGTTGGCTCAGGATACAAATAATGCCTCTGACCATTTACCAAGGATAATAGATATTGCAGGAGTAAGGCCGGTTAGTGTTGAAGGTGATTTCGTGGTTGAAACACCGCGACAATTTTTTCTTTATCCTGCGTACCCCAATCCTTTCAATCCCTCTACGACGATTCGATATTCAGTGGTACATGGCAGTCATGTTACGATAAGAATATTCGATGTACTTGGCCGCGAAGTGGGGATTCTGTTGGATGACTTCAGGGAAATGGGGGACTACAGTTTAGTTTTTGATGCGGCTCAGTTGGTTAGCGGTGTTTATTTTGTCAAGTTGGCTGCCGGCGGTACTATTCAAACTGAGAAAATTTTGCTGATGAAGTAAGAAGTACTTTCCTTCTAATTTTCTGATACATCTGTTGATAATTTGAAACGAACAATACGGTTGTTTCCGCTATCAGCGACATAAAGAGTCTGGTTAAAAACTGCAACCCCTTTTGGTTGATTAAATTCCTTTTCACCGTCACCCGAACCGCCAAACGACTGCAATTCTTCGCCGGATACAGAAAATTTATATAAAAAATCATTCTGAGCATCCACCACGTAGATAGAACCTTCCTCGTCGACAGCGACGTCTTCGGGAGATGTAAATTTACCTGGTTCGAAAAGGTCAAAGCTCCCATTGGCAGGGTTCAGACGAGGGATAAAGCCAAACTCGCCGGCAGTTATCCACTGCACTTTAAATGAATTTTGGCCAACCATACAAAATATGAAATCAATATTAAAATCACGTAATGTCGTAATACCGCTAGGGTCTGAAGCAGATTGAATGCCGAGACCTTCCGGTTCAAGGCTTATTGCATCCGGAACATTAACATCAAAGTCTTCCGGGAACAGAAGTACCTGGTTATCCCGTTTTTGGTCGCCTGATGCTGTGACATAGTAGCCAATAACAACCTGCCCTCCCAATGCCCCTAAGATTGAAGAAATACCTGTGTAACGGCGATCCGGATTGTCTATTTCTTCAAAAACCAGTTCAACCGGTATGTTCGCAATGTCGTGCTGTTTTGAGACAAGATCAATTCTGTAAATTTTATTACTATTTGTCACGGCCAAAAGGTTTAGTTTTGAGTCTTGAGTGAGAGCGACCGGGTTTTCGATAGATTGTGAAGCGCCTAGGATATTTCCAGCGAGATCCAGCATTAGAATGCGATCATTGCCGGTATCCGCGATATACAGGAGAGGCTCCCGACCTACCAGTATATCGGATGGTTCGATGAAGTCGTAGCCGTTGGCATTGTCCCACACAGGGTTTAATTGTAGATATACTGTGTCGTTTACTGCACTTGTGCCATCATCTTCTGGTTGCTGAGGCAAGGGAATTTTTTCTCCGCCACAAGCAGTAATAAGAATAATTCCGGTAAATAGTATTATCGAGAGGTAATTTTTCATCTGTTTGGTCTTCTATTTGATATACAAAAATGGATCAGTTAGTTCAGAATAAAATGTTTAAGTGATATTAAAATTTAATACTTGCCGAGAATCTGCTCGCGCTTCCCAATTGTCCGAAATCTGTGTAAGATACATCCAGGTTAAGGTCAATTAGTTGTAGAGGAAGCGCTAAGCCGGCGCCAAATGCCAGGGACTCTTCATCTACATTAAGACGGTAACCACCTCTGAGCGCCAATATTTTGTTCCACCAGTATTCCAATCCAAAATTAAAATTTTCTGCATTGTCGTTTAGATGGTTGAGTTGTACTGAAGTAGTTAACATGTGCGAACTATTGTCTATAACTTCCGTTGCCAGACCAATTCTGAAAATGGTTGGCGGAGAAAAATCTTGGAAATCTGTTATTTTTGTGCCATCCCGAAGTAGCAAAGTTCCCGATGGCTCTATGTTTGTTCCGAAGTTGGTGACTGCAATTGCGAAACGTGAAGAGCCAAATCCGGTCCAGAAAAATGTACCAAAATCTATGAACACATTTCTAGCATGCAGGTTGTCCAGAGTCTCATCAATGTATTTAACCGTTAAGCCTACGCTGAACCTGTCGGTCATTTTACGCGCGTAGGTTAAACCGAAGGCGGCATCTCCGAAGGATACAAACCTGCCCGTTCCCAGTGGTTGGAACTCTGTTGTTTCTTCAAAATCATCCGTGTGCAAAACAATTGCGCTCACGCCAAGATAACTCTGTGCGTTAAGCTTGTGCACATATCCAAAAAATTCATGCTGAACATCCACCGGCCATTCAGTATGTGAAAAAGTGATTTCACTTTTCTCCAGTTGGGTCACGCCGGCAGGATTCCAAAATAGTGCTGATGCGTCATTGGCTACAGCTACAAAAGTTTCTCCCATACCTACTGCTCTTCCGCCTACACCAATCTTCAGGAATTGTCCCATCGCAGTACCGGCACGTTGGCTGCCTAAAACAGGAATTAATTGTGCGTGGACGGTCTGATGATTTGCCAGAAGGAAAAGTGCTAATAAAGAATAAGTTATATTTTTCATAAAATTAAAATCTCACTGAAAGTCCTACTTTTACATTTCGCTGAGTTAAGTATCTTGCCGGGTTAAATGGAAATGGACTTATCGGCGCCTGTGTTTCAGGGAACAAGGGATCGTTGAACGAAGTCGGGGTTGGGTCGCCGAACTCATAAGCGCTTCCGGTTACCGGGTTAATGATTTGGGGATTCTTTCGGTCTAAAAGATTTTCCACCTCTATCATGAAAGTATATTGCAAACCCACAATCTGAAAATATTTTTCGAAGGCCAGATTGATCCAGAACCAATTCTGCCCTACAGCGCCATTGGGATCATCAGGCTCGCCATTTAAATCCAAATCGTCATCATATTGGGGTCTGCCGTTTGGTAGAAACAAACCGGTAGCAAATTGCGGTGTATATCGCTTGCCAGCCTGGGCAAAAGCCCTGGCATTGAAATTCCAGTTATCCGGCATTTGAAAGCCCAAAATAGTAGGCGCCTGGCCTTTAGCGACATTGAAATTAACCAGTGCGCTGACCTGCCAGGGCCGGTCCCAAATGAGTAAATCTTCTGTGATCGGGCGTTCATTCAAAGTTCCTCGTGCTACCAGAAATGCGTCGTCGGGGGATGAACTTTTACCGGTGGCAATACTGTATGTACCACTGATGGAACCGGATAAATACTTACTCGGTCTGGTGCGATATTCTGCCTCTATACCCCGGGAGCGTGCATAATCCAAATTGAGATAGGTGGTAAGTGAGCGCCCGGAAAGTCTGCCGCTACCGCCAAAATTTACCGTTGTTACATAGTCAAAAATGTCCCGGTAGAAACCAGTAAACGTTAGAACGTCATCATCACTAAACTTGTGGCGCAAACCAAATTCGTAGGCCACGGTGGTTTCATAATTTAGATTCGGGTTACCAAATTTTTGAAATGAAGACTTGGCGCTGTTTGCACCCAATTTAGCGTAAAGGAATTGTGGTTTTGGGCGTTTGGAAAAATGGCCGTAAGAAAAGAATAACATCTGGTTATCTGAAATGGGATGTGAGATGCCTATTCTGGGGCTGAGGCGACTGCGATATCTTCTTCCAAATAAAACGTTGGTACTTTCTTTGAATTGACGGCGAGTGTCCGCAGACAAGGTAACTATATCTGGGTTATCGATGGCATCTTCTACAAATTTTCCGGGAAACCAGTAATCCAAACGCAACCCTACATTGGCAACCAAGCCTTTAAAGCGGAGTTGATCCTGCAGATACATACTGCCATACGCCGGACTAACCTTATAAATATCATTATTTAAACCGAGTCCGCCAAACCAGGGCTTGACAATATCTACCATTTGCATTTCGCCAAAAGTTGTCTGAATGCCGCCTTTCAATTCATGGGCGTCGTTGCCAATTTGCCTGGTCATATCGAATTTCATGGTGTATTCTTCAATATAATGGTCGTGCCAATTTTGGCCATTGCCAGTATCCCAGAAACCATCGCCGGGTAATACAGAAACAATTGAACTATCTGAATTGAAGAAATACTGGATTGGCTGGGTCACGATGTCCTGTGGTTCTTCCATTTCAGTCCAGTGTTTGCCATTGACGTCACTTCTCAAATTGCTGAAAAATCGAGAGAATTTTAAATCATAAAAAGTTTTATTATTTAATGTATGTGTTATTGCCAGGGTCATCTGTTTATTGACATGAGTAAATGTATTGAAATTATCTAAATTGTTCTGGTAATTAAAAGGAAACCCCGGACGTGGTTCCACAAATTCAAGATTGGTTTGCAGGGATTGTGTGTTCTGATTTATGGAGATTGATTGGTTACCCGACAACACAAGTTTGAAAGTTGGTGAAACTTTGTAAGTTAACTTCAACAATCCAGACCAACTGTTTTGTTGCTTTGGGGCAAAGTCCGTTCCATTAAAAGTTGACGAAAATAACTGATCAGCGGTTTTTCCCAAATAAGTATCAGTCGTCAGCATATTTAAGTTACCGAAAACATTTATAGTTCCCGGCAATTTAATGCCAAGTGCAGGTAGGATTTTTTGTGTAAGCGGCTCAGGTCCGCTCAGGCTTGCCTGGAAAATATCTGTATTAAAACTTTGATTGTTTTTGTCGCTAAAAGTACCAACGACAAATGCGTCGGGGTTAAAACTGCCAAAATGATCCCGTTTATAAGTGAAGCTGCCTTTATATTTCGGCGTACCCTCTTTTGTTTTAACGTTGATAATTCCGGACATTGCTTCGCCATACTCGGCGTTGAACCCGCCCGTGATTACTTCCAGTTCCTCAATGGCATCGGTGCTAAGCTCCAAACCGAAACCCGTTCCTGAAAGTGGATCCTGAACGGAGATGCCATCGACTAAATAAGCATTCTCATGCGACCGTCCGCCACGAATATGAATTGCGTCATTTGTTTTTGTTACTCCAACCTGGTTAACAATGATGTCTCTGACCGATTCGACAACTTCGACATCGATTTCTTTGCTGGAAATAGTCTTTTTGCTTGAGGTTTCTTCTATGTCAAAGAGGGGTTTCTTGCCTATAACTACAACGTCCTGACCCAGTGCCAAAACGGACTCCTCTGCGGAGAAGTTAAGCGTTGTGGTTTCGCCTACAACTACCTTTACGCCATTGTTTTGGATTTTTTTATAGCCTATCATTGAAATTTCAACAGTGTAGGTTCCCGGACTGACGTTGGAAATAGTAAAATTTCCATCGAAGTCTGTGGCAGCGCCATAATAAGTGCCGGTTACAAGAACGTTCACACCTGGGAGAGCCTCGCCGGTTGCCTTGTCTGTTATTCGGCCTTTTATGATTCCTCTGGTTTGTGTAAAACCGGGACTAATAACAAATATCAACAAGAAAAAAGCTATGAGAGTACGGCTAATAAGCTTCATAAGAATCACCTTACATCTAATTTAAATTTGTTTGTATTGCCAAAACTAAAGTTGAAGAAATTTGTTGCAATAACAGAGTCTTAAAAGCCATTATTGTAAAACATTATTAAGAATAATTTCAAAAAGTTGCGTGACTGTACCATTACCGTTTAAAGAGGCCATAGGCAGCCCAAAGAAAACAAAAGTATGGGCACTATTAATCACCGCCATCGGGGGTGTGCCTTCCCATCTTGCCGCATTCGCAGGTAAAGTATACAAAGTTTCCGAGCTGATTTTAGGTACAACCGGAAATATGTTCGGAATCAGCGCTGCGTCCACTTTCAATTCAGGAAATCCTTGTGTTGAGTATTCGGCGGTTGGTAAAACTATTTGGTTTCTGGTTATTCTGCTGATTTTACTGCCAAGACTATCTGCAGGCGAAAAATCCAGTGGGTCTCCCAGATTGCTGCTGAATTCCATGAACGAGGTTGTCATAAGTACTTTGCCGCCGCTTTCAACGTAATCGGGCAAACTGGATTGAGCTTTTTCAAGATTTGGTGCGGTGTCGCCATACCAGAAAACCGTGTCGAACAGTTGTAGCGTTTTAAGGAATGCCAGGGAGGTAGGTGGTTCCAAAGCCCGGCCGTTGCTCTTGATGTCCCATACATCTGCCGACCCGGCGATGGATCGAATAATCGTATTATAAAAATCGCCGGTATTGTTTAATATATTATAATCGTCTATGATCAGGAAATTGCTTGTTGGTTCTTTAACGAACCAAATTTGATTTTCACTCTGCGGCATGGGAATGATTTTACTTGAGGTTCCGGCAAGGTCAATGGCGCGTAGAAAAAATACATGCTCACCTTGCGTCAAACCATCTTCTGCCGTCAACGTGACGGAATTCTCGTTTGCGGGAATATCTATCCAAGCATCGCTTGCAGATGTGTCATCCAATGTGTATTGGTATTTGGCGATGGTATCGTCACCATCTAAATCTGTACCGCTCCATACAAAAGTAGCCACTGTAAATGTGGTTTCAGGAACATCTGTTCCTACCGGGAATTCTACTACCGGCCTTGTGTTGATAATACGGAATTCCTGGATAGCGCCTTCCGGGTCAGCAGCGCCCTCGTCGTCGATGGCTTTTACCCAGAAAGTGTAAACGGTGTCAGAACCTGCCAAGGTTAAAGTAAATGTTTCCTGCGTATCCGTAGTAAACATCCAATCAGAATTTACATCGGCGGAATCCCATGCAGCAATGTTTTGTGCATTTGGGTTGAAAGTGTAAATGAAGCCCGTGACGATTCCGTCCGGGTCATCACCCCACCAATTAAATGTTTGTTTGCTGATTACGGAATTAAGCTGATTATCCGAGAAAATTGAAAGAAAAGTCCGAGGCGCTTTGTTTTGCAACGGATTATTACTGATGTCTTTTGAGCAGCTTGATAGAACTAAAACTGCTGATAAAATTAATACAATGGTTGATATGGTTTTCATTCTTTTTTGAATAATTTTGTCACCACTTAAAACACCGTGGATAATTTGTAAATAATTCATGAGTTACTTTATAGCCCGCATTTTTTTCAGAGGGATTTAAAAACATCCTCCGGGTCTTTAAAACCCGGAGGATACTCATTTAAGTATTTATTTCAAGAACAACATCTTTTGTACTTTTACAAAATTGTCGGCTTGCATTTTGTAAATATAAACACCAGAGGAAACCGAAAGGCCAGCATCGTTTGCGCCTCTCCACTGGATTGTGTAGGTGCCCGCGGCTATTTGCTTATTAACCAGAGTCCTGACACGTTGGCCGAGGATATTGAATACTTCAATTTTCACATCACTCTGTTCCGGTACCTGGAAGTTAATGGTCGTTTCCGGGTTAAACGGATTCGGGTAGTTTTGAGCAAGTGCAAATGTGAGAGGAAGAAGATCATTGTCCTCGACGGAAACCGGCAAGATCATCACGTCAGCATCGTTTCTCGGTATTAATTTGTGATTTCCGAAAGAGAAATATTGTATGCCGCTGATGGATGCAATGACATCATCCAATTTGAAAGTAGTATCGGCTCCCACCTGTCCGGCGAAGCCAGGCGCCAGGTCGTCAACCCGTAGTGGGCCAGATCCGTCGTCTACCGTAAATTCGCCAAAACCAGGAGCTCCATCCGGGAACTCGTTGACGACAGTTACGTTTTCCACTCGTACAAACATTCCTTCCCACTGCTCAGCCGTTGCCGAACCTGTATTTAAATCGCCGGTTTGAACGACTACAGGGCCGGGTACGGTATTGCCAGTGCTGTTTACAGTGACATTGGTTACCTGGTGGATTTGGGTTTCATTAAAACGTTCACGGACCGTACCGGTAATTGTCACGTTATCGCCTAATTTAACATTGTTTATATTGTCTTGTACGTCAATACCGCTCCAGGCGTCCGTACCATCCTGAATAAAGTAGAATGAAAAATCAGAAGAATCTGAGGTTACAACACCGCTAACAGTTACATCCAAGTTACTATAACTTGAGTTGCCGTCACCAAATGGGGTAAATTGCAAGTCAAAAATGGCTAAACCAGCATCTCTAACAAAATAGAATAGTTTAGAAGATGAAGTATCACCAGGTGAGGTGGTGTTATCACCTTCCGTATCTACTGCAGTTAGAAAATATTCAATTAATGCGCCGTCTGCTTGTGCAGGAATTGTACCTTCCCAGGTATCACTGCCAGCGTCTGCCATAGCAACAGCTTGGAAAGCGCCGCCTTCAACTCTGTAATTGACCTCTGCGTTTGCGACTGAAGTCTGTGCATCTGTGATGGTGGCTGAAACAACGACAGCATCTGCTGATGTTACCGCAACCGGATTCCGAGCGATATTGCTAATTGCCGGAGGTGAAGAAGCTGTTTCAATTGCATCAAAGCTGACAGGGTTGATCGTAGTACGTCCCTGTCCACCGGTAATAACGTCACGGACATAACCGTTGACATTGATCTTGGTGCCGGCGGGGAAGCCAGGCCAAACGCCTGCGTTGTTATCCAAGAAAGTCCTGAGTCCGGCAAAATAATCATCGAGGGCAATAGTACCGGTTTCATCACCTGCTGTCATAATATTGCCGGGCTGGCCAGAAAAATTACTTAAAACAGTCAAACCTTCAAAACGTACCAGAGTACTTTCCCAGCGTTCGGTCAGTGTTGGGTCTTCTGAGGAACCGGTTGCGCCAAGGTCACCGGGAGTAAGCAGAATCGGTTCCGGAGTTGGTAAACCAAAATCGACAAATTCAACCGGGGTTACCGGATCGGTAATTAAAATAAATTGGGAAATGCTTTGCCTATTGGCGTTTGCTGGAAATTCGCCGACAATGCCGGTCATTTTTAGTTTGTCGCCAGCTTGCGCTGCGGAGAGCAGGGTACCGCCAACCGTGGAATCATTCTGTATTACAAAAAAACCACTCCAAGGGCCGCCGCGTTCATCCTGCATAAAAGTTCCCCAGCGTGCGCCAAGGTTTATTTCGCGTGTTCCATGCATTACAATGCCGGTTACAGTCAGTGTGTCGCCGAGGAAGGGAGAATCTTCGTTAGCACCTGTAGCACCTGTACCAATGCTGTCTGCACGAATGAAATTTATATCAGCTATGGTTAAACTGTCTGCTGCAGAGTTTTTGCCAAGCGCCCGGTAGCCGGGTGTTGCTGGCTCATTAATACTCCAGATTCCACCTTTCCAGGAGGAGTTCTCACTGGTTTCATCATGTCCGGTCAGTCCGTTACCGCCGAGCCAGTTTTCTACATCTTCAACATCTAAACGGCGTTGTGCTGACATACCAGAATCATGAGGGTTGGCATCATCATCGTTGTCAGCATTGACGACATATTGGTCAGCTATGGCCGTTTCTGCGGCGTATGTCGAACCGTCACTATCCGCGTCTGGGCCATCGATGGTTACGCCGGTTTTGTCGACGGCTTCGGCCTTATCACCCCAGAGGACATAATCCACATCTTTAACTAAGTCACTGGTACCGTCCCAATAATACAAGATGGCTACTTCTCCGCCGGAAAATCCGCTAGGCCGACCATCGGAGTTATCTTGGTTCGCAATGCTGCCCGGTGTGGCATCCCGCATGTCCGGTACCCCATCTGCTTCTGTGCCATCTTCGTAGAGCTCATAGGTTGGGTTTATGCCGTACTCGCCAAAAAATGCATCACTTCCTGGTAGAGATATCGTTTGGAATTCCCCTGGAGCTATTGTCGCGCCATCAGGGAAACGTGCGTTGAAATCGTTAAATGTTCCGCCTCCGCCATTTCCTTCTACAATTTTGTAGTAATAGGTTTCGCCGCCGGCAAATGTTGCATCGGTAATATAGTAATTACTCAAGTCGATGGCAGCATCCGTCGGGTTATAAATTTCTACAAATTCTCCCGCAGTCGGGGTTACTACAAATTCTGTTACAATTATATGATCTTGCGCAAACAAAAAACTTGAAGTTAACATAGCCAAAATAAAGATTGGCAATAACAATTTTCTCATAATCCTCTCTCCTGAGTTAGAGATTTAATGGAATGGGTTAATTTGAGTATAAAATGTTGCCCGGCATTCACCTCCTTTTGGAAATTTACGCGGAGCGTGGGCGAAGATATATTGCACGTCGCACTACGCTTGAAGTCCTCAATAGTTATTTAATTACCAAAAACTTGCCTCTTTGAATTTTGCCTGTATTGAAATCCTTTACAGTATAAAAATATAAACCGGAAGCAATTGCCTGATCATCCTGAGTAACAAGATCCCAAGCATGCTCTCCGCCGGCAAAAACTCTGTCGCCTCTGGAGAATTGTTCAAACCAGCGAATATCATCGCCGGTATAAGAGTTGCCATGATGTTCAAATTTGTTAACCAAGTCACCGCCCAATGTGAAAATTCGTACTTCGCAATCTGCCGGTAAATTGAAGAAATATAGCTTACGTTCTCTTTCCAGGTTACCATCCCAGGTGCCTTGCGCACGATACGGATTAGGATATACCCCAACTTTTATCTTTTGCTGTGGAGCCGCAGCATTTTGGGTTTCCATTGTTGGCGAACCGGGGAAAACACGAACCACATTTGATAATTTACTGCTTTCCAGACTGCCCAGGTTTATTTCCGGGTCACCACCATCAAATGCGGTAACGGAATAACCGTACTGCCAGCCGTTCAGCAGATCGGTATTTTCAAATTTATAATAGTAGAACAATATTTCTTCTTCGCCTGTAAACGGATTTAGCACAACTTCATCAAAGGTGACCGGTTCTTGCAGCCGGACAAAGTCTAACCCGGTATCAAGGCCGATGCCATTTACCGAATCAAACTCGGCTATTAGAGAGAATGATGAGAAGAAATCTCTGCCCGGCAAATCTTCAGCAAGCTTGGTGCGGTAAAATTTGTATCCTTCAAAATCTTTTTTGCCACTGATGAAATCTATGGATTCTTCAGCAGATTTGTCCCAATAAACGGTCACCTTATTCTGGGCTGGTATAACTTTGATACGCGGTGTGTTTGGCGGCGTTGGCAGAATATAACGGTCAATCTGGCCATCACGGTTTAAATCTTCGCCCAGGTCTAAAACATTATTACCATTTCGATCTTCGCCATCATAGGCGGTCTGTGCCCAAAAGGCATTGGTGAATAAGTTTTCTCTATTTTGAAAAGAGTCGGAGGTATTGGGATCGTTACCCGATTTACCTGCGGTAATAATCGCAAAGACCACATTTATTGAAGAGTCCGGATCGATTTTTTCAAAAGGTCCCGTCGTAATTAAAGACATAAAATTACCTCTCTGCCCTTTGATCACGGTATCAATCAGAAGCGGAGGTAGGGGGCGTTCCTGTTTTAAATAACTGTCGATGTCTGTTTGGGGTGAAAAAAGCACAGGGTCACTGGAATCACGGAAGAGCCAGGCGTTGTAATCTGCTTTGTTTTGGTAGGTTGTATCTCCAACCTGGGGAGTTGCACCAAGATGTTTTAATCCGATGTATAAGCCGGTGTCAGTGAAGCCGGGATCGCCATCAAAATCATATGAGTAGGCCATATTCAGTGAATCTAGCCAGCCGTTGGCGACATTTTGAAAAAACGGGGCGCCAACCCTTGGTGGTGTGATGTTTGTATTTCGTACTACCATATCTGCCCAGAGTGAAATGTAAACATCGTTTAACCTTTCTTTGCTATCATTCTTAATGGTGTAATTAAAAATGACGAATGCATCAGCAAAGGGAAAATTCCAGGCATAAGTCTCAAGGTGTACAGAAACATTTATGGGCGTGTGCTGAGGGATTCGAATTGTAGTACCGGGTACTACAACATTCGAGTCAGTAAAGTCCGAAATAAAATCCTGGTGGCTGATAGCATTCGGATCAAAAAACGGGTTATCTATAATACTGGAACGCTCGAGGACGACATCGTTTGGATCATCCGAATTAGTGAACTCAAAACCAGCCGCAATATCGCGCAGTGACGGAATATCTCTTGCGCCGGTCGTAACCAAAATTGTGCCATTATCACGTTTACCGCCTACCCAGAGTCCGCCAACAAAGAGATGCTCTATACCGGAACCCCGAGGATATTCACAAGATGGTTGATCTACAGGTGCCTGAATTGCAAAACCGTCACCAAATGTTCCAAAGTTGGATATGGTCAACCCGATACTCCCGGTAGTTGTAAATTTGGAATCATCATCTACATTTAGCGCATTGGAATTAGACCTTTTTTGACCATGGAGTGAGTTGCTGAGAAATATGAAAATTAGAAGGACAAAAGGTATGAGGTGACAAGGCTTTAAAGTCATAGGATCTTAGACAAAATATTTTAGGTTATCGGTCTTGTGATTGGCTCACTGGAATGCAAAAAGTTAAGGCTAAAATTTAACAATCGTTATTTACATTGTCAAGCTTAATATATTACATGCGTCAGTGGTGACAACAAATTTAAGGTTTGTTGGTGGGGACTCCCTCGACCATATTACGAGGAATTACACGAAGATAAATGTTCTGATTTTTAAGCTACACGAAGTATAGCCTAATGTTTACAAAAAGTCAATAGTAAATATTGGTTTGAGCACCATAATGTTAAATTTATTAAAAATTCGATTGATTAAATAGTTCCTGTTTTTCTTTAAAACAATTTTTAGTGCCTATAAATTCCCGGAAAGATAAATGCTATCTTTTCATTTGATTTTTTTAAGAAATGTTTTATATTACTTGCTGATTTTACTTCAAAAACTATGGCCTTGAAAGATATAATACTCGGACAATTTTATACTGGTAAAAGTATCGTCCATCGTTGTGACCCAAGGAGTAAAATTATAGCAAGTTTGTTTTTAATGACAGCTTTGCTGGCTGTTAATACAGCCGGTTCTTTGATTCTTTTTTCGATATTGGTTTTTTCAGGAATTTATTTTACAAATATTCCTTTATCTGTATTTACAAAAAATTTGAAGCCATTTTTATGGTTTGTTCTATTCACTTTTATGATACACTCTTTTTTTACGCAAGGTGTCGTTTTACTCGATTTTAAAATTTTCTCAATTTCAAAAGAAGGATTAGAAAACGGTACATTGTTTTCTGCAAGGTTTGCATTGTTGATTTTACTAACCGGTTTGTTAACTTTTACTACTTCGCCGCTTGACCTGACTGACGGATTGGAAAAACTTCTAAGTCCGTTAAAGAAAATCAAATTGCCCGTTCAGGAATTTGTTTTAATGCTAACTTTGACGTTGCGCTTTATACCCATTCTTATTGCCGAAGTGGAAAGGTTGAAAAACGCTCAACTTTCGCGCGGTATATCCCTTAACGTAAAACTAACACAAAGAGTGCGAAATATTGGAGCAATGATTTTACCTCTTGTAATATCATCCATCCAAAGAGCCGAAGAACTCGCAATTGCAATGGAGTCGAGAAATTATTTAGCGGGTATCCGCCGTTCATCTTATCGGAAGTTAAATTTTGCGATAAGGGATCATCTTCTCGTAGGGCTTTCGGTTAGCTTATTCACACTTCAAATTTTTCTCACTGCTTCAAGTTAATGAGAAATATCAAACTTGTTATGGAATATGACGGTACTGATTTTATCGGTTGGCAACAACAACTTGAAGACCGCACCATTCAGGGTGAGTTAATAAAATCCCTTCAGAGTTTGAGTCAGGAATCACCAACTATTTATGGCGCAGGCCGGACCGATTCGGGAGTACACGCACTTGGGCAGGTCGCAAACTTTAAAACCGCTAGTTCGCTTTCAGATGATTCGATAAAAAACGGCCTGAATTTTTACCTGCCGAAAGATATTCAGGTGATTTCAGCAGAGGAAGTAAGTGATAAATTTCATGCTCGTTTTAGTGCTAAAAGCAGAGAATATCGCTACTGTATTTCGCGGAGAATGAAAGCTATTGGGCGAAAGTATTCCTGGTTTTGTAAGTACAAATTGGATTTGGAAAAAATGAAGCAAGCTTCTGAGTACTTGATTGGCTCGCATGTTTTTTCAGCCTTCTCAAAATATAATGAAAAAGAAAAACATTACCTGAGCGATGTAAAATATATTGAATGGCACGATGAGAATGAAGAAATTACGATGGAAATTTCAGCCAATCGGTTCCTTCATAATATGGTTCGTATAATTGTAGGCGCTATGATTGAGGTTGGGCGTGGTAAATTGCAACCCGTAGACATTCAAAAAATTTTGAAAAGCGGTAAGCGGGAAAATGCCTGTTATACTGTTCCACCGCACGGGTTATTTCTATATAAAATTAATTATTAACGAGGTATAACTATGAAGTTCTTTTTAGACACTGCAAACATTGACGAAATTAAACTAGCCGCCAGCATGGGGATTTTAGATGGTGTTACAACAAATCCCACTTTGGTTTCCAGAGAAAAAGGAGCCGGGACTTTTAAGGAAATGATTGCACAAATATGTGAAATTGTAGATGGGCCGGTTAGCGCTGAAGTAGTTTCTACTGATGCAAAAAGCATGCTTGACGAAGCACATGAACTCGCCAAAATAAGTGAAAACGTTTATATTAAAATCCCAATGATTCGGGAAGGCTTAAAAGCTGTAAAGGTACTTTCCTCAGAAGGCATTAAAACCAACGTAACTTTGTGCTTTAGCGCAAGTCAGGCATGGCTGGCTGCGAAAGCCGGTGCGACTTTAATCAGTCCGTTTGTTGGGCGTGTTGATGACATCAGTGGCGTAGGGATGGATATTATCCGTGATATCCGAATTATTTATGACAACTATGGTTATGAAACTGAAATTCTTGCAGCAAGTCTACGGCACCCTTTGCATCTTGTCGAGGCTGCATTAATTGGCGCTGATATTTCAACAATGCCTTATAAAGTTTTCGACCAATTGTTTAACCATCCTTTGACTGATATCGGTTTGAAACAGTTTCTTGCAGATTGGGACAAAGTTAAAGATCATGTTTAAAGGTTATTTGAGAGTAAGAAATTATGACTTATAAGCAGCTTATTATTTGTCTCGCGGTTATTTATTTTGTTTTTGGGTGTGGCAGCGGAGAAGACGATTCTTCTTTGAAAAATCTGGATGTGGATGCTCTCAATGCCCAGACACATTCGGCACAGAACCTGGAGCAAAGTAATAACGACATTACTAATAGTCGTAGAAATGCGATTACAATGGCCATCGAAAAAGCAAATGACGCAATTGTGGGTATAAATGTAACTCAAATCCGCGAGTCACGAAGAAGTTTATATTCTGACGATCCATTTTTTCGTTTCTTCTACCCGGGAATGATTCCCCGGCAGGCAGTCAAAAGCTTAGGCTCAGGATTTGTTATTTCAGCCGATGGCTATATTTTGACAAATGAGCATGTTGTGCATAATGCGTCCGAGATAGTAGTGGCCTTGGCCGATGGCACAACAGAAAATGCTGACCTGATTGGCTCTGATTATATTACTGATATCGCCCTGATAAAAATACGTGATAAAGATTATCCTTTTGTCAGGTTAGGTGATTCGGATGATATTATCATCGGTGAATGGGTCATTGCCGTGGGCAACCCATTTGGCTTGTTTGAAATTAACGCAAAGCCAACGGTTACTGTTGGAGTTGTAAGCGCTGTGGACAGAGACTTTGGGCGTCAGCGCAATGACCGCGTTTATCAGGATATGATTCAAACGGATGCAGCAATTAACCAGGGGAATAGTGGCGGTCCGCTGCTGAACAGCTTGGGTGAGGTTATCGGTATTAATACATTTATTTATACTGGTAATGATTATAATACCGGTTCTATTGGACTTGGTTTTGCAATTCCCAGCAATCGTATCATTCGGGTTTTAAAAGATTTAAAGCAGTACGGTGAAGTGAATCGGCGTTGGACAACCGGCCTTTCTGTTGAAGAAATTCCACCGATGGTGGCACGCTATTTTCGGCTACAGGCAAATAACGGTGTCATTGTTACCAACGTTGAAAAAGACAGTCCGGCTTATTTCGCGAAAATTGAGAGCGGCGATATAATAGTAGCCATCAATGAAAAAAAAATTCAAAATGAAAATGATATCTGGAAGGTTATTGATAACTCTGATTTACGTGGTGGAGATAAACTAAACTTGACGGTAATTCGAGATAAAAAAACACAAAACTTTATTCTTATTCTAAAAGAAATCAAAAGAAAGTAAGGAAAACTAAAAGTTGATTGAAAGATATTCCCGCCCTGAGATGGCAGCGCTTTGGAGCGATGAGGCGAAATTTGAAACCTGGCTCAAAGTAGAAATCCTGGCTTGTGAAGGCTTGGCTAAGCTCGGAGAAATTCCGGCTGAAGCGGTAGAAGTTATAAAAGAAAAAGCGGCCTTTGATAAAAGCCGAGTTTTGGAAATCGAGAAAACAGTTAAACACGATGTGATCGCTTTTTTAACCAACGTTGCTGAATATGTAGGTACAGATAGCCGTTTTATTCATTTGGGAATGACGTCTTCTGATCTTTTGGATACGTCCCTGGCAAGTCAGATGCGTCGTGCTGGATTGATGTTACTGGATGGATTAAAAAAGCTGCAAGAAGCCATCGCCGTACGGGCCAAAGAGCACAAAGATACGCCGTGCATTGGACGTTCACACGGAATTCACGCGGAGCCTTCAACGTTTGGTTTAAAAATGGCGCTGTGGTACGATGAAGTACGCCGTAGCATTGAACGCCTGGAAAGAGCCATCGAGACGATTTCAGTTGGAAAAATTTCCGGCGCTGTGGGGACATTTTCTCACATTTCACCCGAAGTAGAAGCTTATGTCTGTGACAAGCTGGATTTGAAACCAGCCCCGGTTTCTACCCAAATAATACAACGCGATCGTCATGCAGAATTTATGACCACACTGGCCCTAATCGCAAGTTCTTTAGAAAAATTTGGTACGGAAATTCGAAACCTGCAACGTACAGAAATCCTTGAGGTGGAGGAGTTTTTTTCAAAAGGGCAAAAAGGCTCTTCGGCAATGCCACATAAAAGAAACCCGATCAGTAGCGAACAAGTGTGTGGAATTGCACGCGTCATCAAAAGTAACGCCGTTTCAGCGATGGATAATATTACCTTGTGGCATGAACGGGATATTACTCATTCCTCAGTTGAACGAATTATCATTCCGGATAGTACAATAGCATTGGATTATATTTTAAACAAATTTACCAACATTGTAACCAATCTCATCGTCTATCCAGAAAACATGATGATGAATCTGGAGAAAACCAGAGGGCTTGTTTTTTCGCAATCTCTTTTACTGGCATTAACCAGGAAAGGAATCACGCGCGAAGATTCCTACCAACACGTTCAGGTATGTGCCATGCAAGTTTGGGAAAAAGGCGGTGACTTCAAAACTATTTTAAAAGAAAGCGAGCAAATAAAAAAGTTATTAACAGAGGAAGAAATCGAAAATTGCTTTAATTTAAAGAAAAATTTAAGTAACGTTAATCTAATATTTAAAAGAGTTGGTCTGGACTAATTAGTGACAAATCAGATGTTTAATAAAGAGGAGAGCAGATAATTGAAAGAAATAAGTGTGAAGAAGAAACAGAAATTGTACGAAGGCAAAGCCAAAATCGTTTTTGAAACAGATAATGAGGACTACTATATTCAGGAATTCAAAGATGATGCAACTGCTCTTGACGGAAAAAAGAAGGGGAAGATAAAAGCGAAAGGTGTGCTCAATAATCAGATTTCCGGACAACTTTTTAGTTACCTTGAAAGTTACCATGTGCCAACCCATTTTGTGAAGCACATGTCTGATAATTCAATGGTTATCAAAAAGTTAGATATGATTCCAGTTGAGGTCGTAATGCGAAATATTGCAACCGGCAGCCTTGTAAAGCGCTATGGAGTTAAGGAAGGCAAGGAGTTGGAACATCCGATTTTAGAGTTTTATTTAAAGGATGATGCGAAGCATGATCCTTTGATAAATGAGGATCACATTCTTTCATTTGAGCATGCAAATGAAGAAGAAATAAAGCAAATTAAACGTTTTACTCAAAAAATTAATGCTGTCCTAAAATCTTACTTCATCAGACGCAATATGTTATTGGTTGACTTTAAGCTGGAATTTGGCCGCAACAAATTAGGGAAAATAAGTTTAGGTGATGAAATCTCGCCTGACACCTGTCGTTTTTGGGATGTTGTTTCCGGCGAAAAAATGGATAAAGATAGATTCCGCCAAGACCTCGGGAATGTCGAAGCGGCCTATAAAGAAGTTCACAGCAGAGTATTCAATTAATTAGAAAATGCTTGGAGGGAAGTTGGCGCGCGACGGTTTAGGTATTGTTTTTGGTGTGGTGTTCTCTGCACTCTTTTTCACAATTGGAGCCTTTCTTAGTCCTTATTTGCATCTCAAAATTATGGCAGGCGCAAGTGTTGTTTTTACACTTTTTGTTCTAAATTTTTTTCGTGATCCCGATAGACCACTTCCGAAGGGAGAGGCTAATATTATTTCTCCTGCAGATGGTAAGATAGTTGAGATTATTGAAGAATATGAGGCTGATTTTTTCGATAAAAAAGTGACGCGGGTTAGCATTTTTATGAATGTTTTTGATGTCCATGTTAATCGAATACCCATTTCGGGTACGGTGAGTCATTTCAAATATAGAAAAGGATCTTTTAAGAATGCCTATCACAGCTCTGCCTCTGAAGTAAACGAACAAACGATTATTGGTATTACGAATGGGAAAAGAAAACTCTTGTTTAAGCAAATAGCAGGTTTAATTGCCAGAAGAATTGTTTGCCATGTACGTGAAGCCCACAATGTAAATATTGGCGAAAGATTTGGATTGATAAAGTTTGGTTCACGCATAGATCTTTTACTTCCGGATGAAGTTGAGATCAACGTGAAATTAAATCAAAAAGTAAAGAGCGGGCAAAGTATAATAGGAGTATTTAAGGATGAAATATAATAAGAGTATAGTACCAAGCATTTTTACAATGTTGAATTTGTTTTTCGGGTTTTTCTCGATGGTAAATGCTGTGCAAGGAAAATTTGTTACAGCCGCATGGTTCATCCTTATCGCTTCAGTATGGGATGCTTTAGATGGTAAAATAGCGAGGTTTACCGGTACACATAGTGAATTTGGGGAGCAATTCGACTCAATTACAGATGTTGTTTCTTTTGGCGTTGCACCTTCCTTTTTAATTTACCAGGTATACTTTTATAAACTTGGGGCTGCGGGTATTATTTTAAGTTTCATACCTTTGCTGCTCGGTGCAATTCGACTTGCTCGATTCAATGTAAATGTTGAAGGAGATGAAGGCGTAAAGGAAAATTTTTCCGGACTACCAATTCCGGCTATGGCTGGGACAATTTCAACCTACGTGATGTTTAATTATGACCTATGGGATGGTCTTAGATTCGGCCCCATATTAATTCCGATAGTTCTTTTCCTTAGTTTTTTAATGGTTAGCCATTGCGAGTATCAGGCGATGCCAAAGTTTTCTTTAGGTGGTAGCAAGAAGAACACATTCTTGTTTGTCCTCCTATTATTAAGTGTTGGAAGCGTGATCATCTTTCAGGAAAAAAGTTTATTTCCATTAGCATTTAGTTATGTAGTATTTTATTTTTTGCGTTCAATTCTATCTTCCGATAAAAACCAAGACGAAGAAGACAGCCTTGATTTAACTGAATATTAAAGGATCGTTAATGATAGCAGAAATTTATATTACATTAAAAAGCGGTATCTTGGACCCTCAGGGCAAAACTGTTCACCATGCATTAGAAAACCTGGGTCTTGAAAATATTGAAGAAGTAAGGATGGGGAAACTTATTCGGTTAGATTTCGGTTCGGTCTCTAAAGAAAAAGCGCTTGAATTGGGCGATGAGGCTTGTAAGAAACTTCTTGCAAATCCTGTTATTGAAGACTATGAAATACAAATTCAATCAGCCGGAAAATAAATGAGATAATTTATGAAATGTGGTGTAATTATATTTCCGGGCTCTAATTGTGACCATGATTGTTATCATGTTTTAAAGCATGTGTTTAACCAGAATGTCGAATTTATATGGCACAAAGAAGCTGATTTAAAAGGTTTTGATATTATCGTCCTGCCGGGTGGATTTTCGTATGGGGATTACTTACGCACGGGAGCGATTGCTCGTTTTTCGCCGGTAATGAACGCTGTTATTGACTTTGCAAATAATGGCGGGCTGGTTTTAGGCATTTGCAATGGTTTCCAGATTTTATGTGAGGCCGGGCTTTTACCCGGTGCGCTGATGCGTAATCAAAGTTTGCGCTTTGTCTGCAAATTTGTGAATCTTCGTGTTGAAAACCACGACTCGGCATTTACAAACGATTGCACCGAAAATGAAGTTCTCAACATTCCCGTAGCACATGCGGAAGGCCTTTATTATACTGACCGGGAAACCTTGGACAGATTGAACAAAAATAATCAGGTGCTTTTTCGGTATTGCTCCAATTCCGGTGAGTTGACTGACGAGGCCAATCCCAATGGCTCTTTAGAAAACATTGCCGGCATTATGAATGCAGAAGGCAACGTAATGGGAATGATGCCGCACCCGGATAGAAGCTATGAAGAGTTACTGACTTCTGCTGATGGTGCAAAAATTTTTCAGTCTGTTTTAAATATGGTTCAGTCTAATTAAATTACAGTTTACGATAAAAGGGGAAAAGACTGATGGCAAAAAAACCTATCGGTAAAATTATTTTGATGATAGCTTTGGGTGCGATTATTGGCTCATTATTAGGACAGCTTCTGAGTTTGGTTCTACCCGAAGGCGTGGTAAAAGAAGTTTTTACCCGATCAGGAGATTTTGGTTTTAGTGCTGCAACACTGGAATTGGGTTTTTTAGCCCTCACGGTTGGGTTTAAAATCAGGGTTACAATTTCAGGGATTATTGGGGTTGCCATAGCAATTTATATGCTTAGGTGGTATTAATTTAAAGTTTGGAGGTGCCCAATGGGCTCCATAGGAATGCCTGAGTTAATCGTAATTTTTGTAGTGATACTAATGCTTTTTGGGTCAAAAAAACTGCCGGAGTTAGCGCGTGGTTTAGGGCAGGGAATGCGTGAATTCAAGCGTGCTACGAATGAATTTAAAAATGAGCTTGAAATGCAAAATGTCCGCAGTGAGTTTGATGAGCAAATAAAGGGAAACGTCGACGAAATTAAGAGTGAGCTGGATGGCGTGATAAATACTGAGCCACGGAAAGTAAATACCAAGTCTTCCGGAGTACCTAAAAAAGCAAAGAATGTTAAGTCTGAATCTTCAAAAACACCCCCCAAAAAAGCTAGTACTAAAGCTAAATCATCAGGCAAACCCAAAAAAGAAAATAATAAGGAGAATTAAATTATGGGGTTAGGACATTGGGAACTCATGCTTGTCGTTTTTGTCGTTTTGCTTTTATTCGGCGGGAAGAAATTTCCTGAATTAGCAAAAGGTCTGGGTAAAGGGTTACGTGAATTTAAAAAATCAGTGAAGGAACCCGAGTCTGAAGAACCGTCACAGGTTAAATCTGCAGATCAAAAAGACAAAGAATGAAGCTGAACGTTGCAGGAGGGAAGCAGAAGGTTGATGAATTTCAAAAACGTTAGGCTGAAATTAGAAAATAAAGAAACAAGTTTCGAAAATTTAGTCAAACAGTATTTAGATAAAATCGAAAAAGGCGTTCAATTGAACGCCTTTATTTTTGTGGACAAAGAGGCTGCCCTGATAAAGGCTGCTGAAATTGACAAAAAGCTTGAAAATGGCACAGCGGGCAAACTGGCCGGCCTGGTACTCGCAGTTAAAGACAACATGGCGATCAAGGATTCACAAGTCACCTGTGGTTCAAAAATTCTGGAAAATTTTGTCTCGCCGTATAACGCAACTGCGATAGAAAAGCTTCTGGCAGAAGACGCTCTCATTATTGGTAAAACCAATATGGATGAGTTTGCCATGGGCAGCTCAAATGAAAACTCCTACTTTGGGCCGGTTAAAAATCCTGTTGATAATTCAAGAGTGCCGGGCGGCTCATCCGGTGGTTCTTGTACTGCTGTAGCGGCAGAAATGGCGATGGCTGCTTTGGGGAGCGATACCGGCGGGTCGATTCGACAGCCGGCTTCATTTTGTGGCGTGGTTGGCTTAAAGCCCACTTACGGCAGGGTCTCACGTTACGGGCTTGTGGCCTTTGCCTCATCATTTGACCAAATAGGACCGATTACCAACACTGTTTACGATGCCGCAATTTTACTCGAAGTAATCGCCGGTCACGATAAAAGAGATTCAACTTCAGCCCCGGTCACAGTGCCAAAATTTTCCAAAGCTTTGGATGGAAACATAAAAGGACTAAAAATCGGCCTGCCGAAAGAATATTTTTCGGAAGGACTCGACTCTGAAATTCGTGAGTCGATTGAAAACACTATTAAAATTCTAGAAGAAAACGGCGCTGAGATTTTAGAAGTCTCACTGCCAAATACTGAGTATGGAATAGCTGCCTATTACATTTTGACTACTGCGGAAGCTTCATCAAATCTGTCTCGTTATGATGGTGCACGTTATGGCTATCGCGCTGAAAATGTTGAATCACTTGAGGATATGTACGTCAGGAGCCGAAGTGAGGGTTTTGGCAATGAAGTCAAAAGGAGAATTATGTTGGGGACTTACGTGCTCTCTTCGGGATATTACGATGCTTATTATCGCAAGGGACAACAAGTGCGCACACTTATAAAAAATGACTTTGAAGAAGCATTTAAACAATGCGACTGTTTAATTACACCAACTACGCCAAGTACTGCATTTAAGATGGATGAGAAAACCGATGATCCGCTAGCGATGTATCTTTCCGATGTCTACACGGTCTCAGTCAATTTGGCCGGATTACCGGGTATGTCTTTGCCTTGCGGGTTTGATTCGAACAACTTGCCCATTGGTGTGCAAATAATCGGCAAGCAATTTGATGAAGAAATGATTCTACGCGTTGGCGATTTTCTTGAAAAGAATTTGGCTTTAAAAACTACAGGTTGATTTATGGAATACGAAGTCGTTATCGGTCTGGAAATTCACTCGCAGCTACAAACCCAAAGCAAAATTTTTTCATACAGCAGTGCTGCTTTTGGTGGCGATCCCAATTCAAAAGTTGACCCGGTGTGTCTGGGGCTGCCCGGTGTTCTCCCTGTTTTGAACAAACAAGTCGTGAACTATGCCATGCGCATGGGATTGGCGACCAACTGTAAAATTGCACCGCTTTCTATCTTCGCGCGTAAAAATTATTTTTACCCGGATTCACCGAAAGGCTACCAAATCTCCCAGTTTGAAGAGCCGATCTGCGAACACGGTTATCTGGATATTGAAACGGAGAATGGCAAAAAACGCATTGGCATCACCAGAATTCATTTGGAAGAAGATGCCGGTAAATCTGTACATTCGGAGACGTTTGTTGCTGCCAATGAAACCCTGATTGATGTCAACCGTTGCGGCACGCCTCTCATAGAAATCGTCAGTGAACCGGACATGAGATCACCACAGGAAGCTTACGCTTTCCTGACTCAGATTCGGCAAATTGTGCAATACCTCGAAATATGTGATGGCAACATGGAGGAGGGCAGTTTACGCTGCGATGCCAATATTTCCATCCGGCCAAAAGGCCAAACCGAGCTGGGAGTTAAAACCGAGCTTAAGAATATGAACTCATTCCGTGGCGTAGAAAAAGCGTTGGAGTACGAAATCAGCCGACAAATAACCTGCGCTAAAAACGGCGAACAAATTCTACAACAAACGCTTCTGTGGGATGCAGATAAAAATGTCGCCATTCCAATGCGCAGCAAAGAGTTCTCACACGACTATCGATATTTCCCTGATCCGGATTTAACCCCGGTGATGATCAGCGACGACTGGATTAAAAAGATTGAAAATTCTTTACCTGAACTGCCGAAGGCGCGACAAAACCGTTTTGTCGAAAGTTACAAATTGCCGCCATATGATGCTGAAGTCCTCACCGACCAGAAACCACTTGCTGATTATTTTGAAAAAGTTGTAAAAACCTCTGGCGATGCCAAGCAGGCCAGTAATTGGGTTATGGGTGAAGTAATGCGCTATTTAAAAGAAGGCGATAGCGACATTAACAACTTTAAAGTCTCCCCGGAAAATTTAGGTTTGCTTATAAAATCTGTCAGTGAGGGTGCCGTCAATGCCAAAACTGCCAAAGTCGTACTATCTGAAGCTGTTGAAACCGGCAAGAGCCCCGAGGCCATCATTACAGAAAAGAACCTGGTTCAGATTTCTGATACTTCCGAACTTTCTGAGCAAGTTAAAAAAGTATTAGCGGATAACCCCAATGAAGTTGAAAAGTTTCTGGGCGGCAAGGAGCAGGTTATCGGTTTTCTTGTGGGGCAGGTTATGCGCGCTACCCGTGGCCAGGCCAATCCGAAAGTTGTGAATGATATTCTGCGCGAAGAATTGGTAAAACTGAAGTAATCCCATTTCATAGTCATGCTATTATACAAGTCACTTGGTTTTATGTTTGTTGGTTTAGCCGCTCTGGGTGTATTTTTACCTTTGCTCCCGACCACGCCATTTTTATTAGTTGCAGCAGCCTGTTTTGCAAAGTCCTCCGATAAGTGGCATGGGTGGCTTTTGGCGAATCCAATATTTGGCCCAACGATAAAGCAGTGGCAGAATAATAGATGCATGCCATTGCCGGCTAAGATATTGGCCTTGTCGTGCATAGCCGGTTTTGGAGGGTTCTCGCTTATCTTCGCGATCAGCAATATTTATGTTATAATTATTGGTACTCTTATTTTGGCGTATGCTTTAATTTATGTCGGCCGTATAAAGGTCTGTTCTTCAAAATAAGATTCCCCTTTCCCACAACTAAGAAGAACCCCACCATCTATTTACCAAAACTAAGAAAATTGTAATAACCCTTATTTTTTAGAACATCCCCTTAAATATTTGATTTATATCTGCTTGCGTTTGGTGAAAATAGGCGTGAGTTTCCTCTTTTTTCTGGCATAATTTTTTCAGTGTAAATACTGGTTAGAATGAAGGATGGGATTTGAATGGGTAAAATTGTGTTGGTCTTGAATCAATGTTCTTGTGTGCGAAATCTTTATCAGGCTTCTACAAAAGCCAAAAACTATCTAAACATCCCACATTTTAATCATCTCCAAAGCTGTATTCTTCCCAAATCAATTTACCACATTAAAATATTAAATCTCAAAAACTGAAAAATCCACAAAGGAGTTATCATGCTTGAAGAAAATACTGAAGTGAAAAATAGTCAAAAGGGTAAGGTGACAACTTCAGGCGAAGTAGATGAATTTACAGTAGGTTACAAAGACAAATCTGCCGGTAGGGTGGAAATTGAAGCCGATTTGTGTAAAGGATGTTTGCTTTGCATCGAAGCCTGCCCGCCGGGGGTGCTGGTGGTTTCGAAGAATCTGAATAAGATGGGGTATCGCCCGGCAGAATATGCAGGCGAACGCTGTACCTCATGTGGAGTTTGCTTTTATATTTGTCCCGAACCTGGTTCAATCCGTGTTTATAAGCGGAAAAAGGCCAATTGAAACTTACCATACAATTTTAAAAAATTAGGAGAGTTGCTGATTATGTCACGAATTTTAGTTAAAGGAAATGAGGCGGTAATTAAGGGGGCCATCCTTTCCGGGTGCAAAGCATTTTATGGCTACCCGATTACACCGGCCAGTGAAGTAGCAGAGTCAGCTGCTATAAATTTCCCACAAATTGGCGGTACATTTTTACAAGCCGAGAGTGAAGTAGCTGCAATTAATATGGTATATGGGGCTGCATCAACCGGACAGCGGGTGATGACGGCTTCATCCAGCCCGGGTATAAGCCTGAAGCTGGAAGGCATTTCGTATGCTGCCGGTGCGGAGTTGCCGATGGTGCTGGTGGATGTCATGCGCGGCGGTCCCGGTCTTGGCAATATAGCGCCTGAACAGAGCGATTATAATCAAATGGTTAAGGGCGGCGGCCACGGCAATTATAAATTGATTGTGCTCGCGCCGAATTGCGCCCAGGAAATGTGCGATTTGACCATGCTGGCTTTCGAGCTTGCTGATAAATATCGTACGCCGGCGGTAATTCTCACAGATGGTTTTGTCGGACAGATGATGGAGCCGGTCCAACTTCCGGAACCGGTCACAGAATTACCGGCTAAACCGTGGGCAGTTGATGGCACACCGGAAACTGCTAATAATCTCGTCTCATCCATCTACCTGGAGGCGCCGGTACTCGAGGCGCACAATGAAAAATTGCAGCAGAAGTACCGCGAGATCTCTGACCATGAAGTTCGCTGGGAACAGATTTACACCGACGACGCGGAGATTATCATCGTGGGGTACGGCATCGTGTCACGAATTTTACAGACTGCGGTTGAAGCGGCAAGAGCACAAGGCATAGCTGTCGGGTTGTTGCGTCCCATTACTTTGTTCCCCTTTCCGGTCAAACGAATTCAGGAATTGGCGGAGACAGCTTCTGTCTTTCTGGTCGCAGAGCTTAGCAACGGCCAAATGGTGGATGATGTTCGCCTGGCGCTGGACGGCCGACGTCCCACAAAATTCTATGGTAGAATGGGTGGGTCGGTGCCGTCACCAGAGGAGATTTTGCAAGAGATTAAAAAACTTAATAACGACTTAAACAAGAATGGCAATTAGCCATCAAAACAGAAAGAGGAAAATTATGGCAAAAGAAATATTAGAGAAACCGGAGTCTTTCTACGGGGAGTTTACACGCAAACCCGGCGCAAACCCGGAGTCAACACATTACTGCCCGGGTTGTGGACATGGCGTTGTTCATAAACTCATCGCGGAAACAATGGATGATTTTGGCATTCGTGAAAAAACGGTATTTGTTAGTCCGGTCGGATGCTCAGTTTTTGGCTATTATTATTTTAAATGCGGCAATGTACAGGCGGCGCATGGCAGGGCTCCGGCCGTGGCCACTGGAATCAAAAGGGCGCTGCCGGACTCCGTCGTAATTAGCTACCAGGGGGATGGCGATTTAGCAGCAATCGGGGGCAACAATATTATCCAGGCGGCAAATCGGGGCGAAAACATCACAGTCATTTTTGTGAACAATGCAATCTACGGTATGACCGGTTCACAAATGGCGCCCACTACATTGCTCGGGCAAAAAACCACGACTACCCCACGCGGACGAAGCGCGGAAAATGAAGGATATCCAATTCGCATGAGCGAACTCCTGGCAACGCTTGAAGCGCCGGTTTATATTGAACGCGTGGCAATTACGGACGCCAAACATTTAATGAAAGCCCGCAAGGCTATTCGAAAGGGAATTCAAAATCAAATTGATGGACGGGGTTTTTCCTTTATTGAGATTTTGTCTGCTTGCCCTACAGGTTGGAAGATGACGCCGGTTGATTCAAAAAAATGGATTGAGGATGTGTTGTCAGATTACTTTAAACTCAATGTTCTTAAGGATAAAAACGGCGCCTTGAAAAAAGAGGATACGGGTATAACCAAATCCAAACGTGAAAAAGAGGTGGAGCCGACTAAAAAGGAAATTATGGAATTATTGGGCGGTACCGCACAAACAGCAAAAGTATCTTTTCCGCAAACTGATGTTACGGCCAACTATTTAGATCCGCGAATTAAAATAGCGGGTTTTGGCGGTCAGGGAGTTTTGTTGCTTGGACAACTGCTGGCTCAGAGCGCGATGATGTCGGAATTGTTTTCAACCTGGCTGCCTTCTTACGGCCCGGAGATGCGTGGTGGCACGGCAAATTGTCATGTTATTATTTCGGACAAACGTATCGGTTCACCGTTGGTATCGGAAACGGACGTACTTATCGCCATGAATTTACCATCGCTCGAGAAGTTTGAAGACGAGGTGCGCCCGAATGGCGTAATCTTCATGAACAGTTCTCTGATTAAAAGGAAAGTTGAGCGTCAGGATGTTGAGCCGGTTTATGTACCTGCAACAGAATTTGCTGATGAATTGAAAGAGCCGAGGGTGGCCAATGTCGTTATGCTGGGTGCCTATCTTGGTTATACGAACTTACTTTCCGTTGAAAGCGTTTTAGCAGCCACTAAAACAGTGGTAAAAAGGAAAGAACTATTTGCTATTAATAAAGAGGCGCTTGCCAAAGGCTTTGAATTTGGCAGGGCAAAGGCTAAGCCTAAAAAACACAAAGAAGAAGTTCTTTGAGAAGAGGGAAAATAAATGAAAGAAAAAGGAAATTCTGTAGTTTCCGGCATCTGTCCTTTATCTGAACTACGATGTCCTAATGGGCGGGAAGCTGCATCGGAATGCAGTATGAAGGTTAACAATAGCTTTGATCCTATTTTGAGCTTTTCAGATTTGTGTATTTTAGAATGTGCAAAAGAACAGGCTGAAAAAATGAGAAACCGAGCGGTGAAGGACTGCTGACTTCGTTTTAAACCCGGCCATGAAATATCGAAAATGTGGAATTTTTGCTGACATAGGAGGACCGTTGCATGAACATAGGCATACCAAATGAAGTCTCAGTTGAGGAGCGGCGTGTTGCGCTTACTCCGGTTGGCGTTTATGCGCTCACCAACGAAGGCCACACGGTTTATGTCGAAAAAGGCGCAGGTGAATCCTGTGGTTTTTCCGATCAGGAATTCCTCGAAGTTGGGGCGGAGTTGGTGTTTTCGCATGAAGAGGTTTTTCTCCGTTCCGACCTGATTGTGAAAGTTGAACCGCCGATTGAGGATGAGGTTGCTTTTTTGGAATCGGGAAATATGCTGTTTTCTTTTCTTAATTTGGGCATCATGCGCAAGCCGGTTATTGATCTCCTGAATAAAAATGGTGTGACTGCCCTTGGCTATGAATTTACCGAACAACCTGATGGCACCTTGCCGATTTTAATCGCGATGAGTGAAATCGCAGGCGGATTGCTGCCGCAAATTGCCGGGAGATTCCTGGAAAGTAATGTTGGCGGCAGAGGAATTGCATTGGCGGGTGTAGCAGGAATCCCTCCGGCGAACGTGGTTATTCTTGGCGCCGGTACGGTCGGGTTTACGGCTGCAAGTGCTTTTGCTGCCCTGGGCGCTCAGGTTCTTATAATGGATAGAAATATCGATCGGCTAAGAGAAGTGACCCGGCTGCTCGGCAAACGGATTTCAACCTCCATTGTCACGCCTTTGTTGGTTGAGCGAGCGGCGCGTTTTGCAGATGTGTTGGTTGGGGCAGTGCTCATTCACGGCAGCAAAACCCCTCATCTAATTTCAAAGGAACTGGTGAAGGAGATGAAACCCGGTGCGGTCAGCATCGATGTTGCAATCGATCAGGGCGGCTGTATTGAGACCAGCAGGCCGACCACTTTATCATCGCCGGTTTTTGTTGAGGACGGAGTGATTCATTATTGTGTGCCGAACATTACCGCTTCGGTTGCACGCACTGCATCCCACGCTCTGAATAATTCCATTCTGCCGTGGATAATGCAGGTTAGCCGGATCGGACTGGAGAAAGTATTTCAAAAATACTCATGTCTGCGAAAGGGCGCTTACTTCTATCGGGGACACGCTACCTCAAAATCCCTGGCGGAGTTATTTGAGCTTGAATACACTGATTTACAGTCACAATTGCCGCAATGAAAACTGAGCAGGTGAAACAGGAGACGAGATTTCGATGAAATGGATTGAAAATTATAAAAATAAAACGGTTTCTGCAGCCGAGGCGGTTTCTGAAATAAAGAGCTATGATAAAGTTTTTACGTCGGGAAATGCTGCCACGCCATATCTCCTCTTAAATGCCCTGGCCGAGCGCAAAGATGAGTTGGAGGGTGTCGAAGTCTTCCACATGCTTTTGCTTGGTGACGATCCGCTTTCCCAGCCGGGGATGGAAGGCCATTTTAGACATAAATCTATTTTTGTCGGGCCGGCCGATAGAAAAGCGATTAACGATGGTCGGGCTGATTATTACCCGATTTTTTTGCATGAAGTCCCTAACCTTTTACGCCATCAAATCAAGTTGGATGCGGTGATTATTCAAACATCGCCGCCGGATGAGCACGGGTTTGTTTCTATGGGAATTGAAAATGTGGCTTCAAAAGCTGCCGCAGAAAACGCTGCAATAACTATTGCTCAGGTCAATGGAAAAATGCCGCGTGCGCTTGGGGATAGTTTTATCCATGTCTCGAAAATAGATAAAATTGTTGAACATACGCAGGAATTACCCAATTTAGAAGCGCGGCCTTCTACAAATGTTGAGAAAAAAATAGCAGAACATATTATGCCGCTTATCGAAGATCGCTCTACGCTGCAAATGGGAATCGGCGGTATTCCCGACGCGCTACTTTCGCTATTGCATGACAGGAAAGATTTAGGCATCCACACCGAGATGGTTTCGGATGGCGTCATGCGGTCCATTGAATCGGGTATTGTCACCAACGCTTACAAAACCTTACACCCCGGAAAAGTTATCGCCACATTTATTTTGGGCAGTCAGGAGCTTTATGAATACTGCCACAATAATCCGGTATTTGAATTGCACCAGGCCGACTACACCAATGACCCTTTTGTTATCGCAAAGAATGATGGCATTGTTGCTATTAATTCTGCCGTAGAGATTGACATAACCGGTCAGGTTTGCTCAGACTCTATGGGCTATTCGATTTATTCCGGGTTTGGCGGACAGGTTGATTTTATTCGGGGCGCTGCCAGAGCCAAAGATGGTAAGCCGATTATTGCGCTGCCGGCCACGGCTAAAAAAGGGCAGGTTTCCCGAATTGTGCCCCACTTAAAAGAAGGCGCCGGCGTGGTAACCAGCAGGGCAGACGTACATTATGTTGCGACGGAATACGGTCTCGCAAGCCTGCACGGCAAGTGTTTACGGGAAAGGGCAGAGGCTTTGATTCAGATTGCCCATCCCGATTTTCGTGGTGAATTGGAGAGCTTTGCGCGGGAAATTAAGTATTTATAAAGAGGTTTTTTGAGTGATGTTGTTGACTTATCATTATTATAACATTTGGAGCACTAATATATTGTTAGGAAGGAAAAAAATCGAATGAAGTACATTGTTGTAATCACCGCACTTGTTTTTTTCTTAGTTAGCACATATCATGCTCAATGCCAGGGTATCTTTGTGCCCAAAGGAGCAAATGGATTTGGTATACAAGAAACTGTTGGTGTTAACGACAACTCAATTGGCTTTGGAACAGCAATTGGGGCTTCTTTAAAGGGAATGTTTGATTTCGGCTTCTCATTGGAATATTTAGACTTAAAAGAAAGGATATTGGAAACCGTTGATCTAAGTGCTATTGGAATCGGCCCTTCACTGGCAATTCATCTGGTTAAAACAAATGGGCTTTGTGCTGCTTTTTCAGTGGCCTACGAGCGAGTTGTATTCTCGGGCAACAAAAGAAGAGTAAATGTTGAATCTCTTCATTCAAATACAGTTGCCGCCGGTATTAGTTTTTATCATTTTAAACCCAGATCTCAAAATGTCAACATAGTTCCTGTTTTGAGCTTAAGTGCTTTTTCTACTGAGTTGGTGAAAGACGGTGAGTCACACTTCAGTGATATATTCGTAGGCAGTTTTGAATTCAATATTAGTATTAAGCACAAAACTCATAATAGCATATTTATTTCACCTGATGGTTTCAAAGACGATGACGGTAATCTTGGCTTTACGATTTCTATCGGATATATCTTTTTGAATTTACTATAGCATTTATTTGAACATTTGTGGTGCTGTGGGTTGTGTGCCATAGTAGCGGCGGTTCCTAGCCCGTTACTGGTAGGGAAGCCTATTCAGACCCGTGATTTTTAGAAATTTGGGAATTGGCAAACAATGGTTGTTTTAACTAAAATTTGTGTACAAACCCGGCGTGCCAGAGTAGCGTATTAGGAGTTCAAAATCCAAATATTTAGAACCTGAAAGGTTAAAAGAAACAGTTGGGAAAATCCTGTTTGTCCTGTCAAAGTGCTTTTTAAAATTGTCGGTAGTGGTTGCATTATTTGGGGGAATTGTTTAAATAATATGAGTCTTTAGAGTTAGACAGTCATCCAAAAGACAATCATCCCGTCCCCGTTTGGGAGACACCACCCCCATTAAAGCGGTGGGCAGTTTAAGTGTAACATTTCAAGCCGTACTCAGTCCTGCGTTTCGTGCTAAACCCACGTTTCGTTTTGGGCATTTGTGCGGTAGCAGGCTTTGTAGCTTTTAAACATCTGACCGCATGGCTGTTGGCTTAGTTTTGAATTTTGTGTATTAAAATAGTTTTGTATTTGTAAAAGCAGCGTGGCTAAATCCATGCGGCAAATTAATAAGGCGTTAGTGCCAAAATAGCTTAATTATAGGCAAGATATAGGGGAAACATGATGAAACTATTAACCGTTTTAACTATGTTCCTATTTTTTTGTACATCATTTGCGATGCAATCTTTGGATTTAATAACGAAACTGGACAAAGGCCTCCCACCGTCGGGCAGAAATGGCAGCGGGTTAGGAGAAATCGTATCTTATGTAGGTGATGTCAATAACGATGGCTATGATGATTGGGCAATCGGTTTGCCCTATGCTGCAACTTATGAAACCGGGATAAGAAAAGGGAAAGTCTATATTTATTATGGTGGCAGTTCAATTCCAAGCAATGATGCCCCTGATTTAATTATAAGCGGTGAAAAAGAAAGAGATAGTTTTGGACAAACAGTAAAACCCGCCGGCGATGTAAATAATGACGGTTATTCAGATGTTTTAGTTATGTGCAGTAGATATGTGGCTATATATTATGGCGGTAACCCAGTGGATTCGGTCGCCGATGTCATTTTTGAGAAAGAAGATAGATCTGGATATTTTGGAGTCGACCTATCAAGTGCAGGTGATATAAATAATGACGGCTATGATGATGTCTTAATTGGCTCAAAAGATTCTGCCAATGTTTATTATTTCTAAAAACCACTACCTCTGGTAGTGGTGCGGTCAAATGGTTCTACCATTTCATTAAATAAAATGTAAATGTAAAGTACCCCCTGGTAGGTATCCAAACACAGGAGGTACTTAATGAGTCGTTTCAAGAAGT
>JAJDAE010000295.1 GCA_029262035.1 Candidatus Zhuqueibacterota bacterium | reverse complement strand
GGTTTATTCTATGTTGGAGAAGAAAAAAAATAGCGGTGCCGAAGGCAGTGATTTATTTTCCATGCTGCTGCGGGAGCAGAGCATCGCAAATGACACCATGACCGACAAAGAGCTGCGCGACGAAGTCATGACGCTGTTTATCACCGGCCATGAAACCACGGCTACGGCGCTGACCTGGGTCTGGTATTTACTCGACCGGCACCCGGAAGTCCTGACCAAGCTGCATAACGAAATTCAGCAAATGTTGGGTTCAAAATTACCTGTCGCAGAAGATTTACCAGAACTGAAATACACCAATATGGTCATCGATGAAACGCTGCGGCTGTATCCATCCACATGGTTATTTGCGCGGCAGCCGCTCACTGATTTTTCGATTGGCGGTTACACGGTGCCGAAATCCGCGATGGTTTTTCTTAGCCCGTACGTCATGCACCGACACCCTGAATATTGGCAGAACCCGGATTTATTTCAACCTGAGCGCTTTGAAAATGGCCAGGAAGGCAGGCATCCGTTTGTATATTTTCCATTCAGTGGCGGCCCACGAAATTGTGTAGGCGCGGGGTTTGCCATCAGTGTGATAAAGCTGGTAATCGTTATGGTTTTGCAACGGTTTGACCTGAAGCGGGTGACGGATGAAGAGATTAAACCTGCTCCAAAAGCGACTTTACGGCCTGGTGCGAAATTGTGGATGCGAGTGAAGCAAAGTAGAGAGGCTTAATCATGCGGCTCTACTTTATGTGTCATGTTTTACTATTGAGCCCATGAGTTTCATGGCTTCAGAGCAATGTTTTCCACCCTCTGAATATAAGACTGAGCCGTTGGATGTTATGCAAATTATAAATAATTGCGCAAGGTTAAAATGTTTTTGGGCAATGTTGTTGACTTTTCGTATTATGTTTCTAATTTGAGGTTTGGAATGTTAATAAAAATTTAGACCGTCCCCTCCATTGTAAGCAGTGAATTGAAATGTAATTATATTACCAATTTACGTACTTATACAGAATGATGAGACAGCTCTTTTTGAAATGCTTGTCTTGAGCAAAGTCGAAAGGTCTGAAAATGGGATAGATCGCGAGACCTTTAGAATAATATATTATGTTTAATAGGCTGATATTATCGATAATATGCAAAATCGAATAGATTTTAATTTTAAGATTCAATATATTTTATTATAGTTTGATACTTTAAAAATATAGGTAATATGCAATCGCTTTAATTAAAACATTGGAGCACGAGAATGAAAATAATTAGAAATACTATCACTATTGCAGATTTACATAAATATTATACTGATGGTGATTTGATTATAAATAAGGACTACCAACGAGAAAAGGGATTATGGCCGAATAATTCTAGATCTTATTTCATTGACACCGTTTTAAATGGATTCCCTTTCCCAAAAATAACGCTACGTCAAAAAATCAACCTAAAAACCAAGCGTTCAATTCGAGAAATAATTGATGGACAACAAAGATTTACTACAATTAATGATTTTTTAAATAACAAACTTAAGCTTTCAAGAGTTAGTAAAAATTATTCTAACTCATATTTCTCTGATATACCCGAAGATATACAATCGGATTTCTTATCTTATGAAGTATCCGTTGATACAGCTGTTGGAGCAACGGTGGAAGAAGTGGTAGATATTTTTAGAAGAATAAATTCGTATACCCTTCCTTTAAACAAACAGGAACAGCGACATGCGTCATACCAAGGTCGGTTTAAATGGTATATTAAGGAAATAATTGATCAATTTTCTCCTATGCTCGAACAATATAAAATTCTTTCTGAGAGAGAAATAACACGCATGGTTGACGCAGATTTGTTTACTGAATTGTGTCAGGTATCATTGGAAGGAATTATTACTAGAAACCCTAAGAAATTGGATAATATTTATAAAGACAATGATAGAGAGTTCGTAAAAGAGGCTGAAATAAATGATAAACTTGTCTCGACATTAAACTTCATTAAAACAAATTTTGTAGATATCCTTTCAACTGAGTTATTAAGTGGATTTACATTTTATTCTCTTTTTTCGGCATTAATTTATAATAAATGGGGAATAATAAATATTCATTCTGATGATATAGATGGAATGCAAGCTATAAATACATACTGTAAAAATGAACAATTAGCTAAAGAAAAAATTATTGAACTACTTAATGATTTAGATCAGAAAAAAGATGGTGGATATAATTCACATTTTGTGAAAGCTGGATTGAAAACAACACATAGTGTAACAAATAGAACGATCAGGCTTAATTATTTAGTAAAAGCATTACAACGAGAATGAGACATAAAGATTTATTTCAATCTTTCAATAAATCGATAATGCTATCTGAATATATCTTGATCTCCAATGAACATTCATTTCGTAAATTCGAGACTCAAGGTACAATAAATTATTTGTGGCAGTCATGGAATAAATTTTGGCGAAAGTACTGGCTATGTTCCTTCACTGGATATATTGATAGAAATAATAATAAAATTGCTGGTAATGGTATACTCACTACAAGAGACTTTGATGAAATTATTTATTATATACTATTTTTACTTAGAAAAAGAAAAATTCCAGGTGGCAGAATAACTGGATCATTTCAAGAACCTACATGGGGGGCTAGAGAGAGTATTATAAACATAGCAAATGCATTATTTTCTTTAACTGGTAATTATAATATAATTCTATCACTTGTAAGTTCATATGCTCAATCAATTGATCACTTACACTATACCCGAAATGCAATTATTCATGTTGATAGATATTCTATGAATAATATTAAAACAAATGTATTGCCACATTATACATTGACAGATATCAATCAACCAACTGATATCATATTTGCTTACCCAATAGCCGATCCAGTAGTTGCTTATAAAAAATGGATAAATGATCTCTCAGGTTTTGTTGAAAATATAATTTAAACATAACAATGTAATGCACCTAAAAAAACGCGTACTGGTTCTTTGAAATTTATTAAACCGCAGAAGGACGTTGGAATCGTGAAAATCTTAGTCGTAGTATTTTTTTTAGATGATTACCAGCCGTGAGCTTGATCCCTATCTCAATCCAACCTCATTTTCAAAACCGTTGGCGTATTTAATTCTTCCGCTGGTTTGATCCCATCTTTCCCAAAAGCGTTCCACTGACTGTTGGCGATGTAATAAAATGTATCGCCAACAATTGTTCCAAGGGTTGGGTCGTCGAGAACGGGATTGTTGGCTTCGAGTACTTCCAGAGATGTGATTGTATCATAAGTTGAATTGATTTGTAACCGCACCACGCGATTTGGCCTGACGCCATTTTGAATCGCAATCAGGTCTCCTTCATAAGAATAGAGACCATCAATGCCAAGTAAACAAATGTTCTCGGCTGTTTCTATATTTTTGATGTCCCCGGTTTTTAAGGTGAATATAAAGAGGCCTTGCGAATAATCGGCTATTAGCAAATGCTTTTTGTCTGGTGTTAAAACAAGACCTTGGGGCGATGCCAGTACAGCACTACTATATATTGCTTGATAACTGCCACTGCCGTAGTTTAGGACATAAATGTTTGAGCTTTTGCTATCCGACACGATAATTTGATTTTTCTCACCAAAAATAAAATCACCGAAAATATGTTCGGTTGAGTCTTTCAAAATAAATTTGTTTTTGAGTTTGCCGTTTGCCAGATTAAACTCAAAAATACCGGCCTGACCGACTTCTGTTTCCAGAATATTCTTGGTTTCAGTCATGGCGCTGCTGTTCGCCCAAAGTGAATTTCGCTTGTGGTCGATTCGCAGCGAGAATATGCTCCAGATGCCGGAATCGCCTTCCGGAATGAAATCTGCAGTTTCGCCCTTTTTATCTACCCCAACGATTTTTCTTTTGTAAATACTGCTGATAAAAAAGCGCCCGGTTTTTTCATCGAAAGCAACAGATTCTGTGACGAGGTCTTTTTCTTTCAAAGTTATTGCGACTTGGCTGTTTGTAACCGGCTGCTTTGCAGTCTCCATTTTTTCTAAAATATGTTCAAAGCTTTCGGTTTCTTTGATGTTATCAAAGTCTGAGTCTTCAGCAACAGGGTAGACCAAGCCCATGTCTGCGACTTCTTGCAGCAGGCTGAGTGCATCTTCCGAATTACCGTTGAGGGATTGCAGCGCTGCTACGGTGTACATCAATCCCGGATGATAGGGGCGGAACGCGAGCGCTTCCTCAAAGTGCTTTTGGCTTGCATTAAAATCTTTTGCCTTGTAGGCCTGAGCGCCTAAGTTATAGGCTGCGCGAGATTGCTTAACGGCGCTTTGCTGTGCCCAAAGACTTGGGGATAAAAAAATGAATACCAGCAAAATTATAAATTTATCTGCCACTTATTTTAACCTTCTTTCTTTCATAATGAATATTCCACAAATCAGACCAGGTTTTACCGCCGTCGGTTGAACGCTGCCAGTCCCAATTTAGTGATTTTTTTTTGATGTTTCGGAAAACCATACGGCTGATGTTGGTTTTTCCTTTGCGCTCAGCCGGTTTGGTTCTTAGCTCCATTCTACCATCTTTAAATTCGCCGGTAAAAAGGAGATAACCTCCCTGATTGTCGACCCAGGTTTGTTTCCAGATTTTTTGATGGGGTGCATAGACAGAAACACTATGGCCGTTGTACTGGTCTGCGGGAGAGTGGAAGGCTTCCTGAATGACGCATTCGCCAAGGGGTTTAGTGATGGTATTTGTGCCTTTGCCTTTTTCACCGGCTGTGCCGCCCATTTGTTCAGCCGGCCAGGTTAAATCCCATTCTCCGAGCCAAAAGTCGAATTGGTTGCTGGCTTCGGTTGCGCAGGGTTTAGCAGGAGTTTGCTGTGCAGAGGCATTGCTTAGATTCCATAAAGAAGAAACGAAAATCAAAGCTATAAGGGTGATTGTTCTTTTTTTTATCAAGGTAAATCCTTTTTATTAAAGTTTGATATGATACAAAATTTATTTGAAAAATCTTCATCGGAAATGGTGAAATGTTAGGATTTCGTGGTAAAAGGCTGATATGTTTTTGTAAGTGAATTTTCCAGCGACTTAAACAAATTGACCGAGTTTGCGTTACGGTTCAATGAATTTTAAAAAACCGAGTTTGGAATTGATGGGATTAAAATTTAGTTGAGAGGTTTCGTTTTTATGGTCTGACAGAGGGGGGCAATTTTGTCATCTTTCAATACAAAGGTGCTTTTATTTTAAATGGCATAGTTGCATTTTGAACACCTTCAACGGAGTCCAGGGGAATTCTATTTTTTCTTCACCCAATCCAAAATCTTGATGGGTTCGACGATGTTTCCTTTCAGCGCAAAATTCGATATGCATATTTGTAAACTCTGAGATATTTCCTGGCGCTTTGAGACAAGCAGCACATTTGTTTTGGTTCTCACATCAGCAGCGAGCACCATGCCTATTTTTGCTTGGTGTGCTTCTATTTCGCGTATTACGAACCCATCTTTAACCTGCATAATTTCAGCTTTTAAGGCTGCCAGAATATCAGGATCGTACCAAGCTTGCTTGCGATACATTTCCTCAACAGCTTGCTTTTGTGATTTGTTTAACGTCAACAAGTCATCATAATGATGAACCGCTAATAGGAGCCTGGCAATTAAGGGAATGTCCCTGCCTTTTTTCGAGTCTTTGGGTAAGCCGCTGCCGTCGAATTTTTTCTCTTGATAGGCGATGCTTTCGGCCACCTCCTCTAATCTGGGGATATGCACCAGCAAATCTCTGCCTATTTGCAGGCGCCTGGCAAACATTTCGTTTTCACTCTGCGACAAAGACTGTCCCGTAAGGTGCTTGCTGATAATATCACCGGGAATAGTAAGGCTTCCTATTTGAGAAAGCAGAGCGGCAATATCCACTTGCCATAGGTTCTCCATATTCAAACGCTCCGCCAGTTTATTCGCCATTTTGCGAACACGCACAGAACGGCCAAATGCGTCCGGGTTTACCGTCGACATCACATCAACGAGCAATTTGATGATCCCCTTCAACGTTTTATTGAGCAGTTCCTTTTCTGATTTGAGCAGCCTGTAATGATCGATGCCATCCTTTAAGGCGTTTGTAATTCTGTCGGGGGGGCAAGGCTTCGTCAAGAAGCGAAAAATATGTCCTTCATTGACAACTTCTATGGCATCTTTCATATCAGCCTGACCTGTCAACAACATTCGAACACTGTCCGGCCACTGTTCCCGAACCTTGCATAGAAAACTGGTGCCATTCATTCCCGGCATGCGCATGTCAGATACCACCACTGCATAAGCGCCATTTTCTCTGAGAATTTCTAAGCCCTGTTCTCCTCCCATAGCCGTATCAATGTTGAAATCAAAACCGAGTGAACGTTCAAAACTTCTCAGAATAGTCTCGTCGTCGTCGACAAATAGAACTTTTTCTGTCATCACTTAATACCTTGTTTTTGCTTTAGTTCCTGACACATTTCTAACCACCTTGGGAACTCGGCATTCAGGCCAGGTGTTTCCGGATAGCTTAAGTTAATCAAACTCTTGGGGGTCATCATTATTTTCGTTGTCAAATTCATGTTCCAGCGAATTGGCCGCATGCAGCAGTTACCACCTCAGCTTGCCGGAATGGGGTTTTCCCGGGGCAAGCAAGAGCATCATCCATAAAAATGATTTGTTTTTTTAACATCTGTTTAGTTTTTAAATTCGAAAATTAACAGGTAATAACATCCTAACGCTAAATGTGAATCCTATATAGTGTGTGAAGGAGAACTCCCGGGTGCTGTCTTTCTGAACGCGAACCCTCATATGTGGCATTTTAGGCAGAAGATGATGCGCGAAGAATCTCCTGCCGGGTGAGAGATTCTTCACACGGCGGCGGCGATCTTGAAAAGCAACATATGAGGTTTTGTGTTCAGAATGACGTGGAGTTTTTGGTTTTCGGTTAAGCACTATATAGTTTTCTCTTGATCTTTTGCACTTGAGGCAGTTATGGGCAACCGTATTACGAATGTAGTCCCTTTACCTTTCTCTGACACAAAAGTAATGGCGCCACCATGTTTTTCAACGATAACGTTATGCGAGATGGCCAACCCCTGGCCGGTTCCTTTGCCGACCTCTTTGGTCGTAAAGAAATGATCAAAAATTTTATTCTGATGTTCCTTTGGGATGCCGGCGCCAGTATCACTAATCTTAATTTCAGCCCAATCTTTGCGGTTATGTGTACTAACTTTAATAACACCCTTTTTGTCTGGTTCATCATTTACGACATCGGCTATTGCGTGGGCAGCATTAACAAGCATATTTAATATAACCTGATTAAGTTCTCCGGGTAAACAGGGTACTAAGGGCAATTCAGGGTCAAAGTTTTGCTCCATATTTGCATGGTATTTCCATTCATTCCGGCAGACTGTAATTGTGCTTTCCAGGGTTCTATTGAGATCAATAGGGGTCTTTTCGTCACTACCCGGATGCGAAAATTCTTTCATAGCTTTGACGATTTTGCTGACACGCTTAATACCGTCCAACGAATCTTCAATGGCCTGCGGAATCTGTTCCAGAATGTACTCTATCTTGTTTTTGTCAATTTCAGCTTCAACTTCTGCTATGAGTTGATCGGTGACGGCGTTTTGTTTGACTGTGGCGAGAAGTTCATTATGTTTGAGAAAGGTATTTCTCAATTTATCCAGGGCAACTTTCAGAAAGCGCGTGTTATCCCCAATATACTGAATGGGTGTATTAATTTCGTGTGCGATACCGGCTGCTAACTGCCCGATAGATTCGAGCTTTTGTGCCTGTGTAAGCTGGCCTTCTAAAATTCTTCTTTCAGTTATATCTGCTGCCATCAGCAGGTATCCGGCTTGTTCCATCCCTGCTTCGGCGATCGGGCTAATCGTGATGCCCAGAAATCCATCCTTGGCATCCTTCCTGGTAAAACGGACATTATCAATGCGAATGGGTTCAGCGTCGTCCATGCCATCCGAGAGTCCCTCAAGCACTGCTGCCCAATCCCATTGAATACCGCAGTCTCTAAATTGTTTGCCAATAGCATCTTTAGCCTTTATGTTAAAAGTATCTTCGGCCGATGTGTTCCAACGGGTGATTTCGTCATTACGATCCACGCCTATCAGAATAGAGGAAATACAAGAGAGTAGCTGTTCGGTCTGTTCATAGCTCTCCTCAAGAACCTTTTCTATGCGTTTACGCTCAGTGATATCTTCTTTGACGGCGAGATAATGCGTAATAACCCCGTCTGTATTTTTGATCGCTGAAATTGATGCAGTTTCCCAAAAAAGCTTACCGTTTTTCTTTTTGTTATGTAACTCTCCCCGCCATTCTCCACCGGTTTTAATCGTATTCCACAGTTTTTTGTACTCTTCACGGCGTGTCTCTCCGGATTTTAGAACGCGTGGATTTTTTCCAATTACCTCATCAAAACTGTAGCCTGTGAGCTGACAAAACTTCGGGTTGACATATTCGATATTTCCCTTGACGTTCGTGATAACGACAGATGTCGGGTTTTGCTCAACTGCGCGAGATAATATCAGTAACTGTTCTTCTGTATGCTTGCGCGTTGTGATGTTCTGCCACTCCCGTAAAATCCGGTTGCTGAAGTGAGGCAGATCGGCTAGCATCGATTCAGATTTTACGATATACTCGAAGGCACCCATTTTAATCGATTCCGCCGTTAACTGTTCGTCGCCGTGGCTGAATATAATGATGGTTGGGAATACGGCTTCTTTTGTATCGCTGGGTAAGAGTTCAATGCCTTTGCCGTCTGGTAAGAGCCAATTAACAATTGCCAGATCCGGGAGCGATTCTGCCAGACACGCATTTGCTTCCCGCAGATCACTTGCGATGGTCAGGTTGCAGGCCTGAACTTTGTTGCGTTCAAAAGCCCGGGAGATAATAGTAATACGGGCTTCATCGTCCCCCACCAGTAGAACTTTGACTGCGGTTTTTTCAAAAAGAAGAGATTTGTTTTCTTTAACTGCCAGTTCTTCTCTGTGGTCGGAGGTTACAGCTATAACGTCGTTGGGCTGCAACTCAAAGTTGCTGCCCTCTGTACTTACCTGCTCATATACCCCGTCATTCTTGCAGACTGTTGTAACCGGTTTGAGTTTGATGTTTTCCTTTTCCAGCTCAACAATTCGATCCTGCAATCGCTCTATCCGTCTGAGCAATTCTTGTTTAAGTTCTTTTTTTGCTCCGGTTATTTTCATATCAGCATCATCAATTATTGAAATGTCTTGCCCGGTTTCTGCCTTCATCCCGGGCAATTGTTTGCACGCCTGCATCGTCTACAATTAGCACCCGCGTGTTCCTCTACTAGCCTTTAATTTTTTTCCGACAACATGTCTGTTGCCAGAATTATGTTGCGTTCGTCAATCGTGAACTTGCCACTTGATTTCCCAATAACTGTACCGCCAGCAAAAATTTTGACTTTCAGATTCTGATTTTTACTACCCCTAGACAGCATTCTTTCTGTCAATTTTTTTACCGCGATATTACCATATTTGGGCGAGGCCAAACCTTCACCGTTCCATCGGGCGAGCTGAAAATGATTCATGCCCCCAATGCCCAAAACACTGTTCCACAAATTTAATAGAACCCGGTTTAATGATAAAATTAAAACCCCACGACTAATTGCATGATGGTGATGTCATCGTGTGCTTGTGAATTAATCTGGTGTTCAAGGCGTAATTCACAATTTTGGAAAAGCACCCAACCGCCGCCGACACTCAGTCTTTTTAAGTTGTCTACATCCGCAGCACCGGAAGAAAATAATCCATAGCGGCTGGTTAGAAAAAACTTACCAAAATCGTACAATCCCTGTCCATATAACCCGGAATTTCTCTGAGTACTGTTTCTTGCGATTCCATAGCGTTGCGTGATATACTCACCTTTAAGTGACAAGTTTTTGAAATTCAACTGTAGATCCATACCCAGTAGGGTCATATCTACTTTGCTCTTGTCACCAGAGAACGAAGAATATGAACCACCGATTTCTATCGTATTGTAAGGTTTAATTCCGATTCGACCGCCAACAGAGGTATTCATTTCAAATTCTACAGTATTGCCAAAAGCGTCCGCTCCCTCGTAACCAAAACCGTTTGTACCGTATACCACGGCGTTAATCCGTTCGGTTTCCAGATAGCCTTGCAATCCGTAATCATTCCAGGAGTCATGCGTATTTTCAACAACTAATGGTGATGATACGAGTTTTCGGTCGGGAGAAGGATAAACCTGCCAGTCAATGCCGAAAGGAACATCGAACTGTCCGACCATAATGCCAGAGTGCTCGATGCCTTTAACCCGTCGAAAATGACTGTCATCACTGCCGAAGAGATGAAAATCTATGGTAAATGCCCCCAATCCAAAGACGGCTTCATCATAAGCCAAAGCGGCTGCAATGACAACCTGATCGCCGAGATTGGTCTCTAAATCAATTTCTACCTGACCAAGTTCGAAACTGTTTTTTGCGCCCTGCTCTTGTCGTGTGGCGCGAGAAAAATCTCCGAACCCGGTAATGTCGATTGGGGCAAACTCTAAAGAAGGTTGTGCGCCAAGACTGGAATTTAGTGCAAGGTCGGATATATCTCCTTCTATCTGCTCATCTTCAGGTTCGATAATTTCTTCGTCCATAGCCAGCAGGGCTTCGAAGAACGCTTGCGAGTTCAGTTGCTGCGCATCGCTCAGTTCAGCTTGAACGGCCTGAGCCTGGTAACTGTTGAGTTGTTCCAGGTTTGCTGCCAGTTGATTGATACGTACATTGAGAACGGCGATAGCTTTTTGGATATCAAAGTCGCCTTCAATCGTATTTACATTTGCTGGTGTAATCTCCTTTTGAAGCAATTCAATTTTATGATTGACTTGCTTTTCTACACGCTGCAGGCTTAACTCTAACGCATTAATTTTTTCGAGTAATCCGGTTAAATCTTGTCCAAATATCTCTTCAGTAGAAAAAATACACAATAGGCTCACTACTGTGAGGATGCTTATTCTTTTAATACAATTCATCATCAAAATCCATTTATGGGTTTGTTCAGATTAGGTGTCTTGCCCCGAAAAGCCCAATTTGTCCACCTCTTCGATAGGCTTTTCTTCTCGTGTTTTTCAATCCAGTATAAGTCTACTTTCAACAGAGATAGTAACTGTTCCAATTCATCATGAATTTCTCTGGCAAGTTGCTTTCGAGCCGTTTCCCTGACATCCTGTAAATAGTTGGATAAATCTCTTTGCTGCTGTTTTGATTCGGATAATTCAGTTTCTGCATGTTTGCGCTGAGTGATGTCTTCCTTGATTGCGACAAAATGCGTAATAACTCCGTCAGGATTTTTTATTGGGGAAATGGAGGCCAACTCCCGGTAGAGATTGTCACCTTTCTTCTTGTTGTGAAATTCCTCGTGCCACTCCTGGTGAAGCTGTTTGAACTTCTGTTCGGTCTGTATTTGTTCTGTTTGTGCCAGCTTTAGAGCTGGAATCTGCGCATGGGGTCTTTCTATTTCAGTAAATAAATCTGATTTGATTTTTTGGGCATCGTTCGGGCACATCCGGGTTGCCACCTCTGGGTAAAATGTAAGCTTGAACGTTCAATCTTCAATTCGACCGGGATTAGTTAAAACTTGAGGGAGGAGGCACTGTTGAAGTTTAAATGAGCCAGCCTCATGGGATGACATTAATTGTCACTGAAAACCATTAGGAGTGATGGTTGCCAGTGACGTTAGTCCAGAATTTTTTTAATAGCTTCTAAAAGGTCCTGTTTAATAAACGGTTTGCACAGAGTTAAATCTGCACCCACCCCTTTGGCTATCTGAAGGTAACCTTCAGCGCTGTCCTTGCCGCCGCCGGAAATCGCCAATA
>JAJDAE010000294.1 GCA_029262035.1 Candidatus Zhuqueibacterota bacterium | reverse complement strand
GTAATCTGCTGTTATACCGGCAGCGATTTGAGGACGCGTGGTGTTATCCCGGCAATTGATTCACTTATCGACCTGAATGTTACTCTGGAATTCGACCATTTAGAACTGCATCCAAAAATTGAGCATGTCTTTTTCCCTTTTGATGTAGATGAATTTACCGCAAACTATTCTGAGAAAAGCGAAGTCATACGAGTCGGCCATGCACCAACCAATCGCGCTGCAAAAGGCAGCGATTTTATTATTTCAGTTATCAAGGAACTTCAAAAAAAATATCCAGTTGAATTAGTCTTAATAGAAAATGTTTCCTATGCGGAAAGTCAAAAAATGAAATCCGGCTGCCAGATATTTATTGACCAGATTGGTGATTTGGGCTATGGTTTGAACTCCCTTGAGTCGCTGGCTATGGGAATCCCAACGTGCTCATGTTTGGTGCAAGGTTTTGAAGAAAAATATCCTGACCACCCATTTGTGGTGATTGATAAATTGAACTTACAGCAAAAATTAGTAGACCTTATCGGGTCAACCGAATTAAGAACCCGACTGAGTAAAAGCGGTAGAGATTGGGTTCAGCGCCATCATAGCGCTGTGAGTGTTGTGCAAAAAATTCAGCAATTATTAGATTTGTAAGCTATTGTCAAAAACAGGGAAGATGGAATAAATTTATAATTGAATCAGGGAGAAAGGATGAGTGCCGGTTTTAAAAGGGCTCTCCGGGGATTTATTGTCAAAACAGCTGAAAAGAAACTCACCCAAAAACTGATCCCACCGGAAAGCTTTACAAGTAAAGATGTCAATACCATTTTGATAATTTGTGGAAATGAGCGTCTTCATGAGATTGTGCTATCTTTGCCTGCATTTAAGGCGGTCCGCCGACAATTTCCTGCTGCAAAAATCACGGCTCTTTTTGAAGGTGAATTAGTTGCTTTAAAAGATCAGTTTAGCGTTTGCGACGAAGTTAAGCCATTTTATCGTAAGCCTTTATCCTGGTCTATTGGTGAGTTGGTTGATTTTATGAAAATGCTGAAGACCGGGTTTGATTTTGTAATTGTATTTAACACCAGTGGCCATTCTTACTTCGATGCGCTCCTCGCTCATTTTAGCAAAGCAAAGTATATTTTAGGTTCTGAGTTGGGGATCCCAAAAGGTGAGATAGATTATTTGCCATATAACCTTTTGGCGCCCGTATCAGATAAAGAGCAGCATCCATCTGAGTACTTCAGATCGGTTTTACGCCATATCGGGATTAAAAGATATCATTCGGTAAATCGATTGCCTTTGGGTAAGAAAGTTAAAAAGACAGCCGAAGATATTTTACTTTATAACGGCATTAAACCCAATGAATTGGTGGTTGGGATTGCCTTAAGCCCGGAGAACGGAGAACGAACCTGGCCCATTGAAAATTACGTTGAATTTGCCCGGCACTTTAGTTCCCGTATCGAGGCAAAAGTTGTAATTTTTTGTAATTCGCGAGATAGCGCTATCGCAACCCAAGTTGAGGCAGGATTGCCTTTTAAACCCTTTCGAACTGATGAATACAATTTGCTAGAGCAGGCCGCTTTAATGCAGTATTGCAGTTTAATGGTTTGCACAAATATCGACTTTATGTATCTTGCTTATGCGGTCGGTTGCCCGGTAATAGGTTTGTTTGGCGGCTTGGAAGAAGAATTTTGGAAGCCTGGTAAGGATAAATTCATTGCCATTAATTCAAAAAATGAAGATATTACAACAATCAAGACCAGCAAGGTAATTGAGGCAGCAAAAACGGCGCTTCGAGCCAAGATTTTTAATAAAGAAAAGTCATTTGATATTTCGGATCAAACAATGGATGATTACCTTGACTTTGGCGACATAGTCGAAAATATTTAAATGAACATTGGTCTTTGTGCTGTTTGCAAATTTAAGAAAGAAATTAAAAGCGATAAAGACAGTACATTTATCCTCTGTGAACATTCAAAAATTGATAATAATTTTGTAAGGTATCCACAATTACCCGTTAACCAATGTAGTGCTTTTTCGGAAGTGAAGGGACGTACAAAATAATTAAAGGGAAATTCTAATGAAGGCATTCTCTTTTCTGCATAAAGATGGTTTAACCCGAATCGGGATTGAGTACAACGACGCATTCTATGACTTTTCACAGGCATGGGAACTATATAAACATTTAAAAAATAAAGGCCAGGGCCCTGAGCTAAATTTTCTACAAGTTATGGTTGAGGCCGATTTCTTCCATCTGAATACGTTTCAGGAATTGATTTCTGACCTGGAGAAAGTCAGACCTCTCGACGACCTAAAAATAAAGCCGCCAATTATATTTTTGCCACCGGTTGGCCGGCCTCAAAAGATATTATGTATCGGGCGCAACTATAAAGAGCACGCAGAGGAGTTGGGCAATAAAGTTCCCGAGGAGCCGTTGTTTTTTTCGAAAGCCCCATCATCTATTATTGGTCATGAAAGTAAAATTATGCTGCCGGCTGATGCAGGAAGAGTCGATCATGAAGGTGAAATTGCCCTTGTAATCAGCAAAAAAGCAAGTCATATTTCAGAAAAAAAGGCCTTTGATTATATCGCCGGCTTCAGTTTGATTAATGATGTTACAGCCAGGGAAATGAAAAAAAGGGATACTGATGCAGGACGACCTTGGTTCCGCTCGAAAAGTTTTGATACTTTTTGCCCCTTCGGTCCTTTTCTCGTACCAAAACAAAAAATAAATGATCCCAATGATTTAAATATTTCCGTAAAAGTAAATGGAGAACTGAAACAGCAAAACTCTACTTCAAAAATGATTTTTGGTTTTGCTGAGCTTGTTTCATACCTTTCAAAGTTTTGTACATTAGAGCCCGGAGATGTAATCGCTACAGGGACTCCAGCCGGAGTAGGCGCAATTAAGGCCGGAGATACAGTTGAGGTTAGTGTTCATGAAATTGGAACTTTAATTAACCAAGTGGAATAGTAATCCACTATTTTTTAATAACATAGGATGTTAACTGGAAGGAGGACCCTATGCGTGATCTTTTTAAGCTTGTACTGGTTTTAACAATCTGTGCAATAATTGCCCCCAATTTTGCCACGGGCTTAACCAATGCACAGGAAGTGTTCATTAAATTTCGGAAGGATGCAAGTCCCTCTGAGATTGATTCATTGACAAAGGAGCTCGGACTTACGAAGATAAAGTCCCATCCAGAAATCAATGTCGATGTTTTTAAGCTGTCATCAGAGCAAAGTGTGAGCGAAGTGGTTAAGCTGTGCAGCAATATTTCGTTTATCGAATACATTGAACCGACACAAAGTGTCCGTGCTTTCCCTGAAGAAGCAGCCGAAAGCCCAACAACTCCGGAGCCGGAACCTGCAATGGCGCAACAAGCCGAAACAGCCGATTTCAGAGCTGGTGAATTAATCGTAAAATTCAAAACTGAGATTGGTGAAGTAAGCGTTAATGACGTGTTGACAAATGCCGGTATTCAAATTCAAAAACGATATGATGAAATTGGCATTTATAAATGTAACACAAATAGAAATGTTTTTGAAGCGATTGAAGAATGTAACCAGCATCCGGACGTGGTTTATGCCGAACCTAATTATGTATATAAAATGTCTGTCGACCCTAACGATAGCAGATATTCCAGTTTGTACGGCATGCGCCAGATCGATGCACCGCAAGCCTGGGATGTTCAAACAGGTGACAAGTCAATAATCGTTGGTGTAATTGATACGGGCGTGGATACCGACCACAGTGACTTGAAAGCCAATATTTGGAGAAATCCGGGCGAGTCTGGCGATGGCAAAGAAAATAATAAGATCGATGATGACGGTAATGGTTTTGTAGACGATTATCGTGGCTGGGATTTCAACAATGATGATAATAATCCTTTTGACGATAATGATCATGGAACCCATGTTTCGGGTTCAATCGGCGCTGTTGGAAACAATGGTAAGGGTGTTGTTGGTGTTTGTTGGAACGTTTCCATTATGCCGCTAAAGTTCTTGGCCGGTAACGGCAGCGGTACCACCGATGATGCCGTGGGTGCAATAATTTATGGCGCTAATATGGGTGCAAAGGTGTTGAGTAATAGCTGGGGCGGCGGTGGTAAGTCTCAGGCTTTGGAAGACGCCATCAAATTTGCACATCAGAAGGGGGTTCTTTTTGTGGCAGCCGCCGGCAATGATTTCAGTAATAATGATAAAGCCCCCACTTATCCTGCAAATTATGAAGTGCCCAATGTTGTATCTGTTGCTGCCAACACAAGCAGTGACCAGTTGGCAGGATTTTCAAACTATGGTAAAAAAACAGTAGAGTTGTCAGCCCCGGGAAATAATATTTTCAGCACTGTGGCCAGAGGCCAGTATGCCTCTTTAAGTGGTACCTCTATGGCAACTCCGCACGTTAGTGGCGCGGCAGCGTTAGTTTTATCTCAATATCCAAATTTGTCGGTAAATCAACTTATTATTCGGCTTTTGGGTTCGGTTGACAGGAAATCTAAATACGCCGATAAGGTGTCCACCGGTGGCAGGTTGAATGTTTTTAAAGCACTATCCACGAGCCCAATTATTGCAAGAACTACCCGGCTGGGAAATACTCTCGATGAAACCGGTCCTTATAAGGTTGAGGCAGAGGTTCTTGATGATTCGGCGGTGCAAGGCACTACGCTGACATACCAGGTAACAGGCCAGGAGGCTGTGACTGTAGCCATGACCGGTTCTGGTCAGGACAAGTACAAAGGGGAAATCCCTGGTCAGACCCTGGGAAGTACAGTTTTATATTATGTATCTGCGACAGATGATGCCGGCAATATGACAAAGGACAGCAATTTCACTTTTTCAATTGCTGAGTCTTCAAGTGGTGGTGGCTGTTGTGGACAGCCCGCCGTTGCTTTAGATTTGGAAAATGATACAATTGGAAATTCTTTGAGTGTCGCACTTAACGTTGGTTTTTTCATGCTCCCGGTTTTTGCTCTGAGATTGTTTCGTCGAAAAAAGAAATAGTTCTTTATTTAAGTAATGAAGTGCAAAAACCCTCATCTAGATTACTGATGGGGGTTTTTGTTTTTTAGGGGCTTGGTGTGATGAATGGTAAAGTTTATTATTCATTTTTTAACGCTAAAACCGGGTGTTTAAATGAAAATAATTTGACTTGCAGAAGATAAAGAAAGATGTATCTTATGTTGTCGTTTTTGTGATACGCGGTTTAGGTAGTTTGGTTTTAGGCGTTGGAATTTTAATTGAACTGAAAAAGAAGCGGACTGAGTTGCTGGAAGATGTTTGAAGCGATTGGCTTGGAGAAATTTGGGTGCAAATCCGATCGTAATGCTCTCATAGGAGGAGAAATGCAAAAAAAAGAATTTGTAAAACCTTACTTGGTTAATATTAAAAAATGGAAAATCAAAAATATCGTAATGCAATACCTTGAGGCTCGTGATATTTTTAAATCCAATAGGGGGTTTTTAAGTCGTACCTCAAAGGTGCCTTTCCAGCAAATGCGCGATCTCTCTGATGTTTTGTATCGGACAAAAGAAGATTGCCATTTGTTGTATAAACGGGTTATCGATCCACAAAAAAATAAATTTGAGGATTCTGACAAATTTACTCCCATCGAGTATGAACAAGCGCTGGTTAACAATATAGGACTCCTTTTCCACAAGGTCTTGGTCGTTCGAGAACTGAAATATGTGATGGAGCACTATGTTGAAGATAAAGCCGCCTATGAAAGGAATGTTGATAACTATAAAACACAAATTGAATATATTGATTCGTTATTTGATGATGGAATTGAAGTTTTAAAAAAATTAATCGTACATAATAAACATAATTTTTTGTTGTTAACTGTGTTATTGGAAAACCCCAATAAAGCAAAAAAACACTTCGGGAAAAATGCTTATGAATTAGTTGAGCGGTTTGGTAACGGCAAAGGACTTGATGAAATTTACTATTCAGTAGCGCAGTATTATCTTCAGCTTGGTCACATTGAAAGAGCCCAAAAAATGCTCAGAAATGCTTTGAAAAAAAACAAGAACCTTACGAAAGCCAAAAAGTTGATGGCTGGAATTTAGATTTGGATCTGTAGGAAAATGGCAGTAATGAAAATTATAGTTGTGCATTATAGCGAAATAGCTCTTAAAGGAAATAACAGAGTTTATTTTGAAAAACAACTGGTCAATAATATTAGAAGAGCTTGTCCTCGTAAAAGTTTTAGGGAAATTAACCGTCTGCGTGGTCGAATAGTAATTTATCTATCTGCTTCATGTGACACTTTAGAGGTTCAAAAATCTCTTGCTACTGTTTTCGGTGTCTCCCATTTTAGTTTTGGGCTATTTGTAAATAAAGATATCGAGACTCTGAAAGAGGAAGGGTGGAAGCTTCTTAAAGAATTAACTTTTGGTTCTTTTAAAGTCAGAACGAAACGGGCGCAAAAAGAATATCCGTTGACATCGGTTCAAATTAACCAACAAGTTGGCGCATTTATTGTGGAAAAGTCCGGGAAAAAAGTTGACCTCGGAAATTCGGATGAGACCCTTTTTATTGAGATTGCAGAAAAGGGTGCTTTACTATATTTAGAAAAAGTTAAAGGTCTGGGTGGTCTCCCCGTTGGCACGAATGAAGCAGCAGTGAGTTTGCTTTCTTCAGGAATAGATTCACCTGTTTCTTCTTATATGATTTTGAAAAGAGGCGTGAAATTAATCTATGCCCATTTTCACAGTCAGCCCTACACCAACCCTGCATCTCAAGAGAATACGGAAAAGATTATTGAACAGCTTACACGGTTCCAATTGTATGCAAAGGCCTATTTTATCCCTTTTATTGACATACAAAAGGAAATAATGGCGAAAGCCCCGTCTGCACTTCGTGTTCTGTTGTATCGGAGATATATGGTTCGACTCTCAGAAAGAATTGCAAAGATTGAAAATGCAAAAGCGTTGGTTACAGGAGAAAATGTTGGGCAAGTGGCTTCACAGACAATCAGTAACATTCGAGTGGTTGCCGAAGTAACCGGTTTGCCAATTTTGCGGCCATTGGCCGGCTTTGATAAAGATGAAATTATTGAGCGTGCAAAAGAAATTGGGACTTTTGATATTTCTATTCAACCCTACGAGGATTGCTGTTCATTGTTCGTACCAAAGAACCCTGCAACCAAAGCCAGCCCAAAGGAATTATATCTTGCTGAAAAGAGCCTTGAAATGGATGTTTTGTTGGATAGGGCTATTGAACAATCTGAGATAAAAGAATTTAGAGCTGCAAGTATTGAAGCATCAAAATTTTAGCGTTAACAGTAAGTTGTAATAAATTTCTCAACCATTTCCAGGAAGGACTCTCTTGCTTCAAAGTGAACCCAATGTCCCGCATCCGGGATCATCTCTAATTTATAATTGGGGAAATGATTTTTTATGAGAGCTTCTTTTTGGTCTATTCTGTAGTCTGATTTCCCCCCTCCGATAAATAATACCGGCCCGGAGTACTGACGGTTTGAATCAAGTATGTAGGTATTTTTATCACGGATGAAGCTGTTTAATTCTTCAAGGTTACATCTCCAGAAGTAGTTACCTTGCTTTTGTTTTAAATTTTGTAGTAAAAATTGACGCACGGCTTTGTCATTTATAGATTCACTTAATTTAGCGTCAGCGTCGTCCTTGTTTTTGATTTTGTTAAGTTCAAGCCCGAGTAAATTATCAAAAATAAGACTCATTTGGGATGAGCCGGCTTGAGGTGTAATATCAATTATTATTAACCCCATTAGTTTCTCCGGATAGGCTAACGCAAAAGACATCGCTGCCATACCTCCCATTGAGTGACCAATTAATAAGGTCTTTTCAACCTCTTCACCCTCTAATAGTTCATAAACATCATTGCGCATGAGTTCAATACTATGGCTCCCATGTGGCGAATTCCCATGATTTCTAAGTGATGGTACGATGACGCTATATTCTTCACCAAGTCTTTTTGCAATGGTTGTCCAGTTTGTAGAAGCACCTAGCAGACCATGCAAAATCACTATACTATTTGCTGCGCTACCGTAAAAAGTGCTTTCTAATTTCATAATACGTGAATATAAAAATTTTTCCAAAAAAAGTAAATTGAAATGTGCAATCAAAAAAATCCTTGCATTTTATCTCTCTAATCTATATCGTTAAAAGAATTAAGTAAGGTACACTTCTTTAAACGCCTTTCAATGTATTTAACATAACTCAAATTTCTTGGGTCTACCAAAAATTTATAAATGTAAATTGTATGGAGTGGTATGCAATGTTTACTAGTTGTGTAATTTTTGAAGGCTACAAAGGCTGTACGTTAATACTTTAATTAAATGTAGAGGTTTTTATGGAAACTGGTACAGTTAAATGGTTTAATAATGCTAAAGGTTATGGTTTCATTGTCAGGGAGGATGGCGATGATATTTTTGTGCATTATAAAGCGATTGAGTCGGAGGGATACAAGACTTTAAATGAGGGCGACGAGGTACAGTTTGAAAGTGAGGCCGGTCCAAAGGGTCTTCACGCAACTCTCGTAACAAAAGGATAGAATTTCTACCGTTTTTTCTATAACCCCGGTGTTTAACCCCGGGGTTTTTTTTTGATATGTTCTTTAAAACAGTGCTGTATTTATAAAAATTTTTAATTTTGGGTGATTTTTTCGCAGTTTTAGCAATTTGTTTTTATTCAAATAATAAGATTGCAGTTCGCTTCTGCCAATTTAATTCAAAAATATTTTTCATTGTCTGGATAGTAGAGTTTTGAAAATTCTAATTCTTGAACCGTACCTTACAGGTTCACATAAATTTTGGGCTGAAGGTTATCAACGTCATAGTGAGCATGAGATAGAAATCTTGGGGCTCCCTGGTAATTTCTGGAAATGGAGAATGCATGGTGGCGCCGTAACATTGGCAAAAATTTACAATGAAAAAGGAGAACGGCCAGATCTCATTTTAGCCACAGACATGCTGGACTTTTCAACCTTTTTGTCTCTAACAAGAAATAAAACTTCAGACATTCCAACGGCTGTATATTTTCACGAAAATCAATTGAGTTATCCCTGGTCGCCCGGTGATCGTGATGTTATCCAAAATAGGGATAAACATTACGGATTTATAAATTTTACCAGCACACTTGTTGCCGATTTGGTTCTCTTTAATTCACAATTCCATATGCAAAGTTACCTCAAAGCTCTTGGCCTTTTTCTTAACCATTTCCCCGATTATCGCAATCTTGAGATGATTGATTTAATAAGGGATAAGGGACAAGTTTTGTCTTTAGGCATGGACCTTGCTCAGTTTGATACCCATAAAAATGTTACCACAGAAGAGGCTCCCCCTCTTTTGCTGTGGAACCACCGTTGGGAATTTGATAAAAATCCCAGCGATTTTTTTCAAGCATTGTTTATCTTAGCCGAACGGGATTTAGATTTCAATTTGGCTATTTTGGGAGAATGTTTTAGCAGACAGCCCAAAGAGTTTATTTATGCAAAGGAATTTCTTGGTGACCGAATAATTCAATATGGCGAAGTAGAGCATTTTTCTGACTATGCAAAATGGTTATGGCGTTCTGATATTTTGCCGGTTACCTCAATTCAAGATTTTTTTGGAGGAAGTGTTGTAGAAGCAATTTATTGTGGCTGCCATCCGGTGCTCCCCAATCGTCTTGCTTATCCGGGCTTGATTCCGGAAAGTTTGCATGGAAAATATTTGTATACAGATTTTGAGGAATTTGTTGAAAGAATGCACACATTGATTGCAGATCGAACATATAATGGCGCTAATGAGTTGAGAGGTGTTGTTCAAAAATTTGACTGGCTGCAGATTATAAAAAAATATGATCAGATTTTTGAAAGTTTAGTAGCAAAGTAGAATCAAAAACAAATTCCCTGGAAAGATGTCAACTTGAACTCAAGCACTTCTGAGGAGAGCTTAGAGCAACTCCCACAAAGCGAAGATAGTGGTAATAATTGAACAATATGATTTATTTACGAAAGACATGCAAAAAGTCATACCATATTCGGGTAAATAAACTAGACAACTACTATTTCTTCCTTGGGCTGGTTCAATATTAGTTTTTTTTCTGAATCAATCAATTTTAGTAATTCGTGGGTGGGGAGTGGTCGACTAAAATAGTAGCCTTGTATTGTATCGCACTCTATTGATTGGAGGAAGTGCAATTGGCTCTCATTTTCAACACCTTCAGCAACCACTTTAATGCCAAGAGTTTGTGCCATGGTCGAAATTGCAGTCAATATTGTTGCATCGTGCAGGTTTTCCGGAATGTCGTTTATAAAGGATTTATCTATTTTTAACTGGTCAATTGGTAAGCGTTTTAAGTAATTTAAGGAAGAGTACCCGGTTCCAAAATCATCTAAGGCAACGTGTATTCCCATTTCCCGAAGAATCTCAAGTGTAGAAATCGTATAATCTACGTCTTGCATAACATGGGTTTCCGTTATTTCTATTTTAAGAAATTTTGGTTCTAGTTCCACTTCCTGCAATGCGTTATGAATAGTTTGAACAATACTTATTTCGCGAAACTGCCGTGCAGAAAGATTAATTGAAATTGGAAGTTGTTTATACCCTGCAGTTTGCCATATTTTGTTTTGCGTGCAAGCCGATTTCAAAACCCATTCACCAAGCGGTAGAATCAGACCTGTCTCTTCAGCAAGGGGTATAAACTCTGAGGGTAAAATAAGACCTAGTTCCGGATCATCCCATCTTACCAGCGCCTCTAGTCCTGAGATTTCCCCTGTTCTCAAAGAGACCTGTGGCTGAAAATAAAGTAGTAAATGATCACTTTCAATAGCATGTCGTAATTTGTTTTCAAGTGATTGGCGTTTAGAGTTTTTTTTATCGACTTCTGAATTATAAAGGTGAAAAGTATTCTTGCCTAAGGACTTGGCCTTATACATTGCAAAGTCAGCTTTTTTTATCAAGTCTTCTGTTGTATCACCATCACATGGGAAGATGCTTGCGCCAATACTACATGTAATATTTATGCTTTCGTTATCGAGTAAGAGTGGTTTGGGGGTTACTTCAAGCACCTTCATCCCAACTTTAAATACATCATCAATCGTGGTTATACCCTTTAGTAAAATTATAAATTCATCTCCTCCAAGTCTTGCAATTGTATCGCTTTCACGTACATTCTTTTTTAGCCTTTGTGCAACAATTTGTAAAAGCCTATCACCATGACTATGACCTTTGGTATCATTGATTTGTTTGAAGCCATCTAAATCTAAAAACAAAACTCCCAGCATGCCGGAATAACGTTTTGCGTGGATAAGTGCTTGCTCCAGACGGTCGTAGAATAAAAGACGATTAGGCAGCGATGTGAGAACATCATGGTATGCCAGATGTTGTTCGTGAAGCCTGGCTTTTTCCATTTCTATCAGAAGATTGTGGCGTTCAATGGAATATCTAATTGAGCGGGCGAGCAGGTCTTCAGTAAAGGTGCCCTTTATCAAATAATCCTGAGCACCGCTTTGCATCGTTCGAGCCGCGAGTTCGTCGTCATCTGATCCCGTTAAAACGATAATGGGGATTTGGGTTGCGTGAGAATGCACGTGTGAGAAAGTTGAAAAGCCACTGCTATCAGGAAGAGACAGATCCAGTAGCACAATGTCAATCTCGTGTTTGCTCAAAATTCTTAGCGTTTCACTAAGATTATCGGCCTGAGTTAATTCAAAATTTAGATTTCTTGTGGTATGTAGAGCTTCCCTGATAAGGTAGGCGTCGCCACTATTGTCTTCTACTAAAAGTATTTTTGTGATGTGGTTTTGCATATTTATTCCGTAGGTAATCTTACAATTGAAAGCCAGAAATTATCTATCGCATTAATTGCGCTCATAAATTGATCTAAGTCAACGGGTTTTGTGATATAGCAATTTGCATGGTTTTGATATGAAGAAGTGATATCCTGCTCTGATTTTGATGTTGTCAATATTACAACCGGTATCAGTTTTAGAGTTTCATCAGTTTTGATTTCCTGCAATACTTCGATGCCGTTGATTTTAGGAAGATTTAAATCTAATAAAATTAGATCCGGACGGCTCATGTTTTCGAACGGTGGTTGTTTTCGTAAATAGGCCAATGCATCAGAACCATTATTTACAACATTCAGAGAATTACTAACTTTCCCATCTTTTAAGGCTTCACGGGTAAGACGGATATCTCCCGGATTATCCTCGGCCATAAGAATTTCTATTGGACGTTCAAAAGAATCGACGCTCATTGATTTATTCCTTCTAAGGCAGGTAGTGTGAAATAAAAAGCACAGCCTTTTCCCGGCTCTGATTTTACCCAAATTTTACCACGATGACGCTCTATGATTTTTTTGCATACTGCGAGACCGATACCGGTTCCCGGGTAATTTTCTTTATTTTCCAGCCTTTGGAAAATTGTAAAGATTTTGTTTTGATATTTTGGAGCTATGCCAATACCATTATCCTTTATTGAAAATTGCCATTGACCGTTTTTTCTTTTTGAAGCAACTGATATTTCAGGGCTTTTTGAATTTCTGAATTTAATAGCATTCCCGATTATATTTTGAAATAACTGAACGAGTTGAGTTTCATCAGCTACCGTTGTCGGTAAATCTTTTATGTTTATTGTCGCATCTGAATCTTCAATTGAAATTTGTAGATTTTTTAAAACTTTATTTATTATGTCGTTGCAGTCTGTTTTAGCAAATGGTTTGCCTCGGGTTCCTACACGCGAATAAAGCAGAAGATCGCTGATGAGTGTTTGCATTCTTTTGGCACCATCGACTGCGAAATCTATGAATTCATTTGCATCTTTATCCAATTTGTCATAATAGCGTTTTTTGAGTAGCTGGCAAAAACTTGATACCATTCGTAATGGTTCTTGTAAATCGTGAGATGCGACATAGGCAAACTGTTCTAATTCGGCATTTGAGCGTGCTAACTCTGTCGCCCGTTGCGCCAAATCTTCTTTAGCTTTCTTAAGTTCAGTTATATCATTTTGTATTGACACAAATCCCTCAAGTTTTTGAAACTCATCATAGACCGGGGCTATTGTCATGTAAACTTCATACGCAGAGCCGTTTTTCTTATAACCTGTGGCTTCTCCTGTCCAAATTTTATTTTCGGATTGATTGGATAAAAGCAAATTTTTAAAATCTATTTCATTTAAATCGCTAATTAATGTGTTAAGTTTTTTCCCTTTTAATTCTGTAAAAGTGAAACTTGTTAAATTGAGATAAGCGGGGTTCACGTAGTTGATAGAACCGTTGTGGTCAGTCAAAATGATTGCTTCTAAAGCAGATTCTACACCTCTTGCCAAAAGCCGTGCATTTTCCTGAGCTTTCTTTAAATCGGTAATATCATTTATTGTTAAAATAAGTAAATTTGTCTTAATATCTTTCTGGGCTATCCTTCGGGCATTTAACAAAATCGTCTTAGATTTATGCTGGAGTTTAATAGAAGTTTCATAGTTCTTAATATGTACATCGTCGTTAATAACTGATTTTAAATTGCTTAAAAGCTCCTGATTGTTCCACTCACCCTTACCAATTTCGTTTAGAAAGCGATTTAACGTTTGTTTTGGATTTAAATTAAACAATGTATAAAATGAGTGATTGGTTTTTATAATTTTTAGCTCAGAGTCTAAAACAAGCAAAGGCTCATTGATTGACTCAACAATACTTTCTGAAAATAACCTGGACTCATTAAGTAGTTCTTCGGTCCATTCTCTTTCCTCAATTTCCTGCCGCACTTCTTCCGTCGCTAGAAATAAATTATTTGCCTGAAGCTCTGATTTCCCGAGCGTTTTATAAAATTGAAAAAAGATGCCACACAAAATAACGATATAAGAGATACCTTTAAAAAAATCGGCAGAGTATAGAAGCTGGTTATTATTTAAAATACTTGACAGTCCAATGAGTAATTGGGCTGAGAATAAAATCCCTATAAACAGCAAAAACCAATACTGTAAGAAATAATCTGCCCAATATTTACTTCTCTTAATGCGAATAAAGGCGATGGGTAAAAGTGTGAGGGGTAAAATTGGTAGCCAGTTATACTTAAAAAAAGTAAGTCCGACCTCATTAATTAAAAAAGAACAGCTAATTATACCCAAAGTAAGCATTAAAAAGGAATATGAAATTTTCGGTTTAGTTTTAATAATTGTGTCCTGCGAAGCGATCAAACAGATTGCTGCAGAAAGGTATGCGAGAACTAATTGTTGGTTCATCGCAAAGCTTTTGAATAGGCCGAATTTTTCCTTCGGAGTTAGATGGAATATTATTTCCAAGATAACGATACACGAAAAGAAAAGGCTCATTGTAGAAAATAGCCTGTTTTTTTTTACGATGTAATTAATAAGGAAAAAAGAACTGATAAAAAGAGTTATTGCCAAAGTGAACCAGTTATAAGCAAGTAATATCTCTCTCGGTATTCTATAATTAAGTGAAATAGCCAAGGTGAAGGTCAGGGTGATGGTAAATATCCCTATGATAAATATTTTATTTTTTTCGGCGATCATTTAACTACGGTAGGTTGCGGCGAGAGGTTAAAATGACTTGTAAAATTAAGATTTGATTTAAGTAGGTTGGTAGTAGAAGCCGCTGTTTGGGGTTTACCGAACAAATACCCCTGCATGCCTTCACAATTAAGTGCTTTAAAAAACATAAGCTGGTCTTTTGTTTCAACACCCTCGGCAATTACTTGTAACATCATACTTTTTGCCAAAACTACAATTGCTGTCGAAATGGCACTATCATCGCGATCTACCGGTATACCACCCACAAATGACCGATCGACTTTCAGCATATCTATTGGAAGGCGTTTAAGGTAATTGAGTGAGGAGTAAGCAATACCAAAATCATCTAGCGCTATTTTTAATCCTAGGCTTTTGAGCTGGTTTAGAATTTCAATCGTATGCTCAATATCTGAAACAATACTTTTTTCTGTAATTTCAACCCACAAATGTTCTGCCGGGAACTCTGTATCTTTTAGGATTCTGTCGAATCTTTTAAAAAGATTTTTTTGTTTAAAGTTTTTTCCGGACAAATTTACTGAGATTTTTAAATTCTTAAACCCATTAGAATGCCATATTTTAGTTTGTTCACAAGCCCTTCTTAGTACCCATTCGTCTATTTCTGTTATCAGACCTATTTCTTCTGCAAGTGTAATAAACTTATCCGGGGGGATAATACCGTAATCAGGATGCTGCCATCTTACCAGGGCTTCCAGTCCATATATCTTTCCTGTGTTTACTTCAATTTGTGGCTGGTAGTAAACTACCAATTCATCCTGCTTGATGGCTTTGCGTAAACTATTTTCAAGAGTAAGGCTTTCAAAAAGAGATTCGTCCATTGAAAATGTGTAATGCATATAGAGATTTTTTCCGGCTGCTTTGGCTCGATACATTGCAACATCCGCTTTCTTTACAAGGGTTTCGGAGTCACTGGCATCCCTTGGAAACAGACTAATACCGATACTCGTTGTAATGTAGAGTTCTCGCTCATTAATTGTAAAAGGCTTTGATAAAGTCTCTAAGATTTTTTTTGCGATGGTTTTTGTATCTGGGACGGAATTAACATTTTGGAGTAAGACAGTAAATTCATCTCCCCCAAACCTGGACACGGTATCGCTTTCACGAATGGCTCTTTTTAGTCGTGATGCCACCATTTTGAGTAATTCATCGCCAAAGCTGTGACCCAGAGTATCGTTTATTTTTTTAAATCCATCGAGATCTAGGAAAAATAGTGCAACCTCGTCTTTTGAGCGTTTACCTTTTTTTACAGCCTGGTTAAGTCTATCATGAAAGAGCAATCTGTTTGGTAATCCGGTTAAAAAGTCATGGTAAGCAAGGTGGTGTTCAAGGTCTCGTGATTTCTGTAACTGATTTAGTAATTGATTTTTGTTTGTCGCATATCTAATTGTTCTGAGTACAATTTTTTCTTCAATTTCTGATTTCAAGATAAAATCTTGTGCACCTGCCTTTTGCATTTCAATGGCCTGCGCTTCATCTTCTTCACTAAGAATCATAACAATAGGTATTTCAAAATTGCTCTGTTGCAATTGATAAACCGTATTTGCTGCATTACCGTCCAACAATTCCATATCTATGAATAGTGAATCAAATCGTTTTTTTTGAACGAGTTCGAATACTTTCTTCAGATTCATGATTCTCTGTTTATTCAAAAATGCATGATCTATTTGAAGAAAATCCTTCCAGATGGAGGCGTCGTTGGTTAAGACTAAAATCGAAATTTGCATTTGTCAGACTTAGCCGCTTTTATTTACAACGTGTTAGTATAAGTATAATTTTATCGGGAGAAATTTAGAAAACGAAAGGTTTTTTAAATTTAAATAAAGGATGTTTTCTATTGGGCGTGACTGCCAGCAGGGAGGGCTGTGGTAAGATTACTATAAAATGTTTTCTATTTTTGCCGCCAATTCAAAGTCGGAAATACTTATTCCACTTACATCATGTGTACTTAGTGCTATATCAACTTTATTGTACACATTGAACCATTCGGGATGATGATCCATTTTTTCTGCTATTAGCGCAATCTTTGTCATAAAAGCAAACGCGTCAACAAACGAAGAAAACACGAATGACTTCGTAAGTCTATCCGTTTTCAAAGACCAACCATCTAACTCGTTGAGCTTTTTAGTTATTTCCTGGTGCGTGAGTTTTTTTCTTTGGGTCATGATAATTTGTGGGGACGTTTTTAAGAAATATAGTAGCGGTGCAGGGACTCGAACCCCGGACTCGCGGATTATGATTCCGCTGCTCTAGCCAACTGAGCTACACCGCCAAGATGTTAATGATAATTTATTTGTGACTAAAAGTCAAGATAAAATTTACTGTCTTTTGGAAAATAGTTAGTCGATTGGTATGATATCATGAAAATAATAAATTCTCAATTACCTGTAATTCATGATAACTATAATTCAACAAATCGCCAATTAAGTGGCAGAATGTTCGCATTTTTAGACCGTTGCGCATGGAGGTCAATATAGCGTATCCATTTGGTTTTAAGACCTGTCAATGGAAATGAAAAATAAGTGGTTTATATTTGTCAGGGTAATGTTCGAAAAGGAAAGAACCAATTACGGGGTATAAGTTGGTATAAAATCAGAAGGTAAATTGATTTATATTCAATTTGTTTTATTTACTGTTTTTTTTAACTTTAACCCTTAATTAATAGCTTTGCTGATTGGAAGTGTAATGGCGAGAAAAAAGTTAAAAAAATTTTCATTAGTAGATAAATTGCCGAATGTTTTTTGCGAGATCCCGGAAGACAGACAATCTTGGGTTGCTGAATATTTTGAAAATGAAAACGAAGTAGTACTTGAAGTCGGATGTGGCCGGGGAGATTATTCAATTAGACTTGCTGAAAGATTTCCGAATAAAAATTTCATCGGTGTGGATGTTAAAGGTGATCGAATTTGGACGGGAGCCAATACCGTCTTAAAACAAGAAATTCAGAACGTGGCTTTTTTAAGAGCTTCTGCCAAAGAATTAACGAGTTATTTTGGTGAGCACTCCATCGCCGAAATCTGGATTCCATTTCCCGACCCTTTTCCTAAAAAGAGGGGTGTAAGGAAACGAGTTACATCGCCTCATTTCTTAGAAGTTTATCAATCAATTCTTAAAAAAGCGGGGAAAGTTCATTTGAAAACTGATGACCTGGTATTTTACGAAAGGTGTTATGAAATTGTTAAAGAGATGAACCTTAAAGTGCACGTGAGTTCAAGTAATATTTATGAAGATAACGGACTCGATAGCAGTATAACAGAAATTCGTACCAAATATGAAGAGATGCATTTAGAGGAGGGTAGAACAATTAAATATCTTTGCTTTTCTTTTTAGCCTTATTTTGAACGATAAAATTGGTTGAAGGATTATGCCAGGAGTCGTTTATTTAATTCAATTATTTTTGATGTATGTTCATTAAGCTCTGTTTGTAATTTTGAAATGTCATTTGAATAATCCATTGATTTTGCCAAAAAGGAAAATTCTTTTGAATCCGGGTTTGGGACAGTGAGTTCTTTTGCATTACCTCTCACCATTCGAAGCGCTTCAATTAGTTTTCTCAAAAATAGATGAGCTTTGTTTAAAAGGGTACAATCTTTTTTAGATAACAGCTGTGCTTTATGAAGGGCTGTTATGGCATCTGTCGTGTTCGAACAGCGTAAAGTCGGTTTTCCCCATGCATGTTGAATTTGTAAATGTTGCACCAGGTATTCAAGATCAACAAGAGCGCCGGCGCTGAATTTGGCATTTATTGTACCTCCGGTTACGAGCTGGCGAATTTGTTTCTCTCGCATTGCACGCATAGTTGGTACATCCAGGGAAGGGGATTTAAATAAACCCTCATCCCTAATTCCCAAGATGAATTTATTGAAATTATGATCACCCGTGATTGGTCTCATTTTTACCAGAGCCTGTTTTTCGTAATCCCAGGCAGGCCCGCCGGGAGCATAATATTCCCGAAAGGCTGGAATGCAAACGCCAAGGTTCCCATGTTTTCCGTAAGGTCTGAGTCTGAGATCAATTTCGAAAATGCCATCGCGTTTTGATATTATAGTTTTGAGAAATTCTTTTATGAGTTTTTGGAAATATTGTTCGTTTGTGATGGATTGAATGCCGTTGGTGTGCCCTATATCCTCATAGATAAACATGAGCTCAATATCAGAAGCAAATCCCAAATCTCTGCCGCCGAACTTGCCAAGTGCGCAAATGCTAAACTTGCATTCCGAATTATCAACCAGTCTGGGCGCTCCAAATTTTAAATTTAGGTTTTTCTGGCATAGCCCGGCTGCGGTTGCAACTACAACTTCTGCCAGGTCGGAAAGTTCTTTTGAGAAGTCTTCGAAGTTTTTAGTCTTTTGCTGAATATAACGCATATCAATCCTGAACATCTCCCGATCTTTGAATTGATTCAGGATGTTTTTTTTCATGTCGTAGTTTTCTGTGTCGGCCAGCTTTTCAAGAAGCTCCTTCTCCAGTTCTGTTTTGTTTTTTGGGTATTGAAGAACTTGCAAATCTTTGATGATTGGAAAAAGATTTTTATGCTGCATCCTCAAAAAATCATTCCAAAGAAAATCACTAACTCCCAGGAGTTTTGCCAATGCATCCAGAACCTCCGGCTTTTCAAGGGAGCTTAGAGAGTCTCTCCATTCTTCTTCGGTAAATAAATTTAAGATGAATTCACGAAAATGTAGTATTGCTGATTCCGGATTTGGCGATAACGGTAAAAGGTTTGTAAAGTGTTTTACCAACACAATTGCTGTCCGGAGTTGGTGTTGTTTTTCCGGAGAAATTATTTTTTTATTGTTCATGTCAGTAAGAAAGAGTGTGTCATGAACCCGGTTGCCCATAGAATTTACAAAAACTCTAGCGATGTTTACGCCAAGTAGAGACAGGGCATTGCTGAACTCAAATAAAAAACCGATTGTATCAGGAGCATCGATTCTTAAAACAGTATATTTTTCAGAAGAATTATTGTCGATGGCAATTTCAACGGGTAGCATAGCATTAGCTTCGGGAGTGTATTTTTCAATAACAAGAGCAGTGCGCCGTGCTAATTCTCCCTGTACAAGATCTCGCTTTTTTTCACGCAATAGAGTAGCAAGTTTATTGAGCTCGTTTTCATATTTTTCCCAGAGACTCTTATCTTCATTTATAACTGAAACAGTAAAAATATCAACAATTTTTTTCTTAAAACTTTTTCTTACCTCCCTGTCAATGTATCTCCTGTTTTTTCGGCCGCGCCGGGTACGTGTGTTTTTTTCTTGTGATTCTTTTGGTGTGTACGTAAAAATTGAACCTTCAAGAATATTAATTCCATATTCAAAAAATAGTCCGCAGATAATTGATAAACCGCCGGGGTAGTCATGGCCGACTACAGTTACTCTCCATTTCTGTTCACTTAGACGGGTAGTTTCCACAGATATTAGCTTGTCTTGGGATAGTTTTTTAAATAGTTCGGAGTGCCGTTCCCTTTCTTGTGGATTAAAGGAAACCAGATAATCGGCATCTGAAGGGGGTAATGGTTGTTCGGTGGAAGTGACCAACTTGGTTTGTATTCTGCTTTTATCAGATGTATTTATGTGGGCATCGTAAACCGTTCTGATAGCCCTGCTGTGTTCCTGGTATCTGTCTAATAATTGCTGATTAACATTTGTACCTTGAAAGGAAAGTCTTCTGGCTAAAAATGTAAGTTCTCGTTTGTCCCGGGGCATCTGATGTGTTTGTTGATACTGCATAATTTGCAGATGATGCTCAACAGAACGTAAAAAAATATAACCTTCCGAAAGGGTACGATAGTCGTCAGCAGTCAGGATTTTAGTTGCGGTCAACCTTGCTAACCCATCAAGCGTGTTTCTACTTTGAATTTCCGGGTGTCCTTTCCCGTGATTCAATTGATAATATTGGGTTAAAAATTCTACGTCACGTATAGAGCCCTTGCCGGTTTTTACTTCACCCCAGCCCTTATTCTTCTTTTGTTTAAGATTAGTTTCAATTTTCCCTTTCATTACTTTGATTTCTTTGAGAAGATCTTCACGGGCGATTTCGAATATTATCGGCCGGGTCAGTTCAAGAAATTCAATGGCTAAAAGTTCGTCCCCGGCGACAGCACGCGCCTTGTAAAGCGCTTGTTTTTCCCATATTTTTGCCTGGGTTTTTAGATAGGCAATATTTTCTTCGAGGGTAGGCACCAAGGCGCCGATATTCCCCCAAGGCCGTAGCCGCATATCCACACGGTATAAGAAACCCTCAGCCGTCGATTTTGATAGAGCCTCAATCAGTCTTTTGGCCAGTTTGGGGAATTTTTCATCCCGTTGTTTTGAAATAAACAGTAAATCAATATCTGAGCTATAATTGAGTTCTCGTCCACCAAGTTTACCCAATGCCAGTACAGAAAAGTCTTTATTTTTGGGAAGCCCGATTTGTTCTGCTGATATTTCCAGACAGATTCTGATACATACCCTGGCAAGATTGGAGAGTTGCGTCGTCACAGATTGTATGTTTATAAAACCAAAAAGATCGGCTGAACCAATTCGTAGAAGTTCCCATTTTTGAAATTTTCGCAGGCTGTTTAATTTTTCAGCAACACTCTTCGCGGAAGATACCAGCTCATTTGCTTGTGAGTATATCTCTGGCCTGCTTTTAAGCCGAACCATAACTTTTTTATCTATAATGCGCTCAAATTTATTCGGATTCCTGAGCAATATATCTGTGAGAAATTGACTGCCAGCGAAAAGTACGCTAAGCAGTTCTAAAGCCCTGGGATTTTTTGATAAGTAATCAAAAAGGCTAAGTTGGTCTGTATGGTTTGCTGAAAAATGTTCAAAATTAATCAGTGTCCCATCGGGGTTGGCAACATCGGCTAAAATCTGAAATAAAGTAGGAATGAATACTGAAAACTTTTCTCTGATCTGTTTGGTTTTACAAATTCTTAGTAAGCTTTTATGAATGCTGCGCCAATTTTCAAAGCCAAAAGTAGTTATGATTTGTTCAACTTTATTTTGATCCAGAACTTGTTCTTCGGAAATTAAATCTCTGATTCTCTTGGCGTCTATATATGTCATTTTAGCTTATTGGGCGAAGGTTGATTTTTTTTAAAAAAACAATAATAGAAGCTTAAATGCAAGAAAAAGTTTTGTAAAAAGATGTTTATCGCATTGACAAAAAGATATATTTTTATTACATTTAGAGTACTTTTTATATAAAAAAAAGGCAGAGCCATGACTCGTGTTGTGCTTGAACATGTATACAAATATTATTCCTCGGAAGTACCAGCTGTTCGTGATTTTAATATTGAGATTGCTGACAAAGAGTTTGTTGTACTTGTTGGTCCATCCGGCTGCGGTAAGTCTACAACGTTGCGCATGATTGCTGGCCTGGAAGACATCAGCGAGGGCAGCCTTTTTATCGGAGACCGATTGGTGAACGATGTGCCACCTAAAGATCGGGACATCGCCATGGTGTTTCAGAACTACGCACTATATCCGCATATGACTGTTTATGACAATCTTGCTTTCGGCCTGAAGTTGCGGAAATTTTCAAAACAAGAGATCCAAAACAGAGTGGAGCGAGCATCTAAAATACTGGGTATTGGTGAGTTGTTGCAACGTAAACCAAAAGCTCTTTCCGGTGGACAACAGCAGCGAGTGGCTGTAGGCCGGGCCATTGTGAGAAATCCACAAGTTTTTCTCTTTGATGAACCACTGTCAAATCTCGACGCCAAGCTACGTGTGCAGATGCGTACTGAAATTTCCAAGTTGCATCAAAAACTGCAAACGACCATGATTTATGTTACGCATGATCAGGTTGAGGCCATGACGATGGGCGATCGTATTGTCGTGATGAAAGATGGTATTATTCAGCAGGTGGATACGCCGCTTAACTTGTATAATAAGCCACAAAATAAATTTGTCGCAGGATTCATTGGCAGCCCATCTATGAATTTACTTGAAGGTAGAATTCATCAAAATGGCGGTCTCTGGTTTGAAGAAGGCGGGTTAAAAGTTAAGGTGCCACAAAAGCACGAATCAACCCTTTCTCGTTATGTGGATAAACAAGTTGTATTTGGTATTCGGCCTGAAGATATTCATGAGAATGATACGCCAATACTGCTCGAAGAAAAAGCCACCACCCAACTCTCTGTTGAGGTAATTGAACCGATGGGAAATGAAAGCTATCTGTATGCCACAACCGGCAGCAATTCAATTATTGCACGGCTTGGTGCTGAATTAAGTACTGGTAGCGGGGAAGCCATTGACCTTGTCATAAATATGTCAAAAGCACATTTTTTTGAAAAAGACAGCGAAAAATTCATAATATAATAAAATAGATATCCCAAAACTACACAACACGATGGATGAAAGTTAACTCTAATGAGTTAAAAGATGCCTGATTCCAAAATCAGCCAAATTACAGCTTTTGCTCTCCTTTAAGTGGATAGTCACCGATTTTCTATAATTGGCGTCCAAATCAAAAAAATTATCCGAAAGCGCACATTTTAAATCTGTTTCCACCTGAACGTTTTTCACAAACGCTTTTGACTGCAAATATAGCGTAAATTGCTGGTCATCAATTTGTTCAAGCGTTTGCTGAATTTCAGTTTCAAGCAAATCAAGATGCTTAAACCGTTTGAAGAAGAAACGATTTTCTGAAACGACATTTTCTGCCACTTGAATTTGTGCTTTCAAATAACAATTCACAGAATTAATTTCCAGACTGGTTAGATCAGTTTTGTGTACGACGGACGAACTGTTGGCGGCTGTGCGGACCGGAAGTGTTTCTGAGAAAATATTTTTGCCATCAAAATCGAGACATTGCAAACTTAGAGAAATATCGGACACGTCATCTAAGCGGTCATTTGTAAGCCATATCTCAACAGTATTGTCGACTTGTTTGAACGAAACCAATAGGGGTGAAAAAGCCCGGCGAACGTAAAAATAGGCTGCCTTTGGCAGCAAATCGCTATCGATGATCGCCCAACTGGTCACCGGCCAGCAATCATTTAACTGCCAAATAATGCTACCGGCAGTGTGAAATTTATTTCGCCTCCAATGTTCAAGGCAGGTTTTCAGTGCTTCCCCTTGCAGCATTTGTCCTTTATAAATATAGTCTTCAAAAGAAACCGGCATGATGACATGCCCTGCAAGGAAACGGTAAATCCGTTCAGGCCCCTCGATCTGTTTGTTATGAAATTCCATGACTTCGCTTTGCGGATGCCGGTCTTCAGGCAAAGTAATCTTTTGAAAGGTTGATAAATTTGCCGGCCCCTGAAACCCGAATTCGGAAATGAATCGGCTTCGGTCATTTTCAACCATAGTAAAATCCTGCCACCGACTCCATATATCCCACTGATGGCGGTTGCCTTGCAGTTCGGAATTTGGGTCGTTCCCGCCAAAAGGTGTGCTTTGCCAATACGGCCGGCTCGGATCGTGCCTTGCGCAAATTCCCGCAATTAAATCACGAAATAACGTCAGACCCGGCATACGGGCGTAGCTGTTACCGGCAAAGTCGTGCCAAATCCATTCATTTTCATTATTGCCGCACCATAAAACAATGCTGGGGTGGTGCCGCAAACGATTGATGACGAATTCGGCTTCTTGTTTGACGTTTTCCTGGAAGGCCTCATACTCAGGATAAGCGCCGCAGGCAAACATAAAATCCTGCCAGACCATCAATCCGAGTTCATCACACAAATCGTAGAAGATATCTTGCTCGTAGATGCCGCCGCCCCAAATGCGAATCATATTCATGTTTGCATCTCTGGCCATGCCGAGCAAGTCCCGATATTTTTCATCATTTATTCGCGGTAGGAAACTGTCCGCTGGAATCCAGTTAGTCCCTTTGCAGAAAACCGGTTGGTTGTTTATCTTAAAGTAAAAGGACTCACCCGCCTTATCTTTATTGCGAACCAACTCCAGTTTACGGATACCAAACCGTTTTTCCTGTTCATCCTGCAGGACGCCATCTGCGTACAGCCTTAATTTTGCGGTGTACAAACAGGGTTCACCAAAACCGGCTGGCCACCAGAGTCTGGGATGGTTTATTTTAAATTTGCATTCAGCCGTTTCATCCCGCAGGTTAATGTTTTTGGTAATACCATCTATCTCAACTTCTATGCTGCAATCTGTTGACTCTTCGCCGAATCGCTGGGTTGCAACTGCGACCATAACCCGGGCAGATTGTAAATTTTCAGCAAGTTGTGTCTCAATTTGAAATTGGTCGATAGGTGTTTCGTTCACGCCTTCCAGATAAATGGCTTTCCAGATACCGGATGTAGCCAGCACGGCTCCCCAATCCCAGCCGAAAGAATATTGCGCTTTTCGCATGTACAGCCGGTGGGGTTCGTGAGTATTGCAGAGCTGACCATATTTTTTCTCAAGCTGTTTTGCGTGAGTTGTGGGTGAGAAAAAGAGAATTTTTAGTTCGTTTTCACCTGCGTTTAAGAGTGATTTGATTTCAAAACTATGGCGGATATGCATATTTTCAGTATGAGCGATTTTTTTACCATTTAGAAAAATATCCGCTACTGTGTCGAGACCTTCAGCGATCAGGCGGATTTCGTGTTTAACTGAAAAGGAAGCTGGCAAGGAAAATGTTGTGCAGTAGTCCCAATTAAATTTGTCCACCCATTGCACGTTGCGCTCGTTATCGCGATAAAATGGATCGGCAATCAAATCATGATTTAACAGGTCTGTATGAATGGTGCCGGGCACGGTGGCTGACAGCCATTCCTGTGATTTGATGTTTTCAGGCAGTTCAGCATTTTCAACAGAATTGGTATGAACTTTAAATCTCCAATTTTGGTTAAGTTCAAATCTTTCTCTCATCATGGTCCTTTATTTGAGAAGTAACATTTTTCGGATTTCCACAAAACTATTCACTTTGAGTTTATAAATATAAATGCCGCTTGGTGCGTGTATTCCGGTTTCATCACGGCCATCCCACATAACCTGTTTTGTCCCTGGAACGTGACGTTGATTTACCAGAGTTCGCACATGCTGTCCGAGTACATTATAAATTTGAAGCTGAACATGTGCTGCCTGTCGCAGGTCGTAACGGATGATTGTGTGCGGATTAAATGGATTGGGATAATTCGTATAAAGCTGGTTTTGTTTCGGAAGAGTGATTTTCGGTGAAGTTTGGGCCGTAGTCGGCAGAGCATCAAACAAGTCACGAATTTCTTCATCGGTGAGTACGCGGTTGTAGATATGAAGATCGTCCAAAATGCCTTCGAAGTTATACTGGTTGTTGCCTGGTAACATCTGGCCGATGGTTAGATCGAGCGTGGTTTGCTTCAACTGGCCGGTCCATGATTTTGAGCTGCTCAACTCGCCGTTCAGGTACATTTTCATAATACTCATGTCGTAAGAAACATGAACATTATAAGTTGAATCCGGGAAAATAATATTTTTTGAATCCAAATCAGCGATGCCGCTTTCCGTATTGATGGTCCATCGCATTTTTTTTGTCGGAATGATGGATACCTTCCAGCGGTTCTGCCAACTGCCATGTGAAATTGGAAACGATTCCCGTGGTAGATATTGCGGCATGTTCATCCAAAAATTGATTGAAATTTCATGCTGAAAATTTAATGTCGGGTGATTGGCCACTTGCACGGCATCATCTTCGCCGTCAAAATAAAAGGCGTTGGCGGGGTTCCCAAATCTGTCCGCTGCCGGAACAGCACCCTTTATAGTGCCGTTGTTTTCGAAAGGCCCGTCATCCTGGGCATTGCCGTTAAACGGGAAAAAAGCGGCCTGTCTGCCCACCGTAACAAATACGCTGTCTTCGGCTTGTCCGCCATCTTCATCTTCCACAAGACACGTCATTTTATAAAAACCAGGTAAAGACGGCGCTTGCCAGTTCAATTGCGCACCCATGGCAAACAATTCATCCTGCTGGTCATACCAGGAATAACTCAGACTGTCACCGTCTTCGTCGTGGGCAAAACATGTGAGTATGGTGGAACCATTGACATCAATAATTGCGGGCTCTGCAACTATTTTGTCAATAACCGGCAGGTGATTGTTGATTACAGTAACCGAAACAGTGCGGGTGTCTGCCTCGCCTCCGTCGTCAAATGCGGTGCATCTAATCGTGTATACGCCGGCTGTATCCGGTGCCTGCCAGTCTATAACATCGGATTCTCCCGTGATTTGACCGCCTGTAGCTTTCCAGTTGTACGTCAGCTCAAGATCGTCACGATCTTCGGCGGTGCAAAATAAAGTTGTTGTTTGTCCGATAAAAATCGATTTTTGCGATGCTGCCAGACTTTTAATTCTGGGTGGAAAATTTTCGACAGTTTGACCTGCATTATAATCCACATAAATGGAATCGATTAGCATCTTGTTTAATTCAAACGAAACGCTTCCGCCAGCAGGCGCCAACACAAGTTGAATAACCACATCTGGAGCAATCGAAACCTCTGTGCTGCCGGCAACAGCTCTGGCCAAAAACGTATTTGACACAACGTCGTACAGGTCTTTCGGTTCGCTGCCAACATCGACTTGAACGGCTTTGGTTTGCGAATAGGGATTAAACAAGAGAAAAGTGGGGTATGCTTTTTCTCGATAAAAATCAGTTTTTAACAAATCCAGTTTGAGTATCATCGGCACATTTGTGGTATCGATGATGCCGCCTAATATTCCAACATGTGCTGAGCCATACAAAGCAAGATTGGTGTATCCCCAGCCTCCTGAAACAGCATCGCCGGTAGCATAAGGACTTTGGTTGTATTGATTTTTGCGGATGGCCTCATGGCCGATATAAGACGCCGGATCATACACAAACGACCATTCTTCGCTATCTTGGTTTTGCGGCGGCAGGTAGTTCGGGTAAAACAAACGTGATGCATTCGCAAGGTTAAGTACCCACTTCGCGGTGGCACGAGAGAAACGGTCATCGTAGCGTGTCATCGGCACCAGCGCACCAACCCGCTCAAATCCATTCATTAAAAATGCATAATCGTTTGTCGAAACTTCACCTATAAGTCCGGACACATCGTAGCCGCCCCATGTGCCAACAATCGCGCCCCAGCTGCGCAAAGGGCCCACATCAAAACACCAGTTGACCATTTTTGCAATATTATACTCTGTACCAAGTTCTGCATTCATTTTTGCTGCGATATAGACGCCGTAAGGTAATTGTAGCTCATAGGAGGGATTAGAAACCCGGCTGTTGAGAAATTCAAGAGCCCATTCAGCGCTCTTAAGGTAGTTTTCGTTGCCGGTTTGTTTGAATGAATGATACAAAATCCAGGCGATGGCGCCGGCTGCTTCCGGTTCTGGTACACCGCTGTTCAACGGCCTCATGGTAGGAAAAGACCAGGCGCGATAATTCATGGCGGGTACATCCCAGGGAGTATCCGAACCGCCCATGGCTTTAACCGCAGAAAGCCACTGCCCGGCAATGGTTTCAAGTTGTTCATCAAAATGTCCGGTGTGTGGATATAGTGCATTGAGTTGAAAAAAGAAAATATTCGGCATAGTTTCATACCACCAATCCTCTCCGCTCTGCGCGACCGGGTGATTGAGATAAATATTTTCTTCCGGCCGGCGATTGAAATATTCTTCGCATTGCAGTACCCAGTTTTCGTTGTTCTGTGCGGATTTATCTATGCCGACCAGACTGGCACTTATGACTGATGGTAGTACCGTAATGGCCTCAGAAAACTGTTGCCGTGGCGAACCAACTATAGTTTCGATACCAAAACTGCCATGTTCCGGGTAGTTAACTGTATTGCTGGTTTTCCAGATCAGCGGTAGGTATTGTCCTGTGCGTGTAAGATCGAAAACCAGAGAATCGAAACCGGCTGCAACTTGTTTCCAGTTCCGCATTTCGTACGGCGAAGGTTGATTTGGCATCAACTCAATTCTGGGAATGGTAATTTGCTGCGCAATACCCAATGCTTGGAAGCTAAAAATAAGGGAGAGTTTTAAACAAAGTCGAACGAACATCGTCATTTTAAAGGGTTAATTGACTGAGCAAATCATTTAAATCAACAATTGCAAAACTACAGGCAGTGTCAGACATGGCGTACGGCAAAATTAGTTTGTTTTGATGAATTTGCCCGCCGCAACTATAAACCACGTTTGGCACGTAACCCTCTCTTTCCTTTTGGTTTGCAGAAAGCAACGGTTGTTGCAGGTGCCCGATAACTTTGCAAGGGTCGTTCAGATCGAGTAAAATAGCGCCTATGCTGTATACGCGCATTGCACCTACACCATGCGTCAACAACAACCAGCCTGCTTTAGTTTCGATGGGGGAACCACAATTGCCTAATTGTACGGATTCCCAAACGTGTGTCGGTTTCAAAAGCAATTGTTTCTTCTTCCATTTAGAAAGAGAATCCGAAAACATAATATACAGGTTTTCACCATCCTGGCGGCCAATCATGGCATATTGGTCAGCAATCTTTCGAGGAAACAAAGCCATGCCTTTATTTTGAGCATCCTGACCGCGCAACTTTATACTTTGGAAGTGTATGAAATCCTGCGTCTTTAAAAGCTTCGGATAAATCTCATGACCGTCATAAGCTGTGTAGGTCGCGAAGTAGGTTGTCGAGCCGTTTTCATCCTTGAATTCAACAAACCGGGCGTCCTCGATACCGTTCGACTCGTCTTCAGTCTTTGGAAAAATAACTCGCTCACCAAGCGGCACATCATCATCGAATGAAAGCTCGTAGCCGGTTTCAGACATTGTTAAACTTGCTGCTCCCGAAACAAAGGAACTGCGTTTGTCTAATTTAATCTTACAATTGGAATCAATGGTTCCGGTTGTGAAAACAATGGAGGATATGTGGCCCTCTCCGGTTGCACGCAGGCTTACAATAAATCTGCGTGTACCATCTGCGAGATGGGATTGGTCCGGATGCCAAACCATTGACGGATTAAAGAGTGCCGCAGACTCCACTGAATATTCCATCGAAAAGCAAGCGCCGAGTAATTGTTGCTTACCCGCGCTGGTAATGGCGGCTGTTGGTAGAAATTTTTGTACGGCCTCGAATCGAGATAAAAAGAAGTCTTTTAAATGTGAATGGCGGTGCGAAAATTCTTGGTTGATATTTTGCAGATGATCTGTTACTTCAGTTTCGGTCAAAGTGGAAATACGAGCAATTAGACTTTGTGCACGCACTTCATCCCCCGGAGTGAAGGTTCGGAGTAACACGCGTTTGCTGTTCGGTTCAATTACAATGCCGGTTCGTTTTATATTTATCATGTCTGGCTATCATACCGTAGAAATTCAAGTAGTTCAGAGAGATTTGCTGTGGCAACGGCCATGCAGGTATCGGCAGCGCCATAATACAAAAACAGTTGCTTGGTTTCATGATTCAGCACGACCCCGCAAGGGAAATTGGCATTGGCCACATCGCCGGTTCGTTCGTAGTTTGTAGTGGGTCCGAAAACCCAACTTTTCGATCTGCGTATTACTTTTGCAGGATTCTCAAGGTCCAGTAAAGCCAAGCCTAGGCGATAGATCGACCCCGAAGCGTGAACGCGCACACCATGATACAATACCAGCCAACCTTCTTCAGTTTCGATGGGTGGCGGCCCCAGGCCAATCTTATGAGCGTCCCACCAGCCGCCCTGGCGTGCCATCATCAACAATTTATGTTTGCCCCAATGCACCAGGTCTTCAGACTCGGCCAGCCATATATGCGCGGTGCTGTTAGCATCACCCGGAACGGGCCGGTGAATTAGATACCATTTACCATTGATTTGTCTCGGGAAAAAAGCGGCATCCTTATTTTCGATTGGTAAAATGGCGCCGCATCGCTTAAACTGTTCAAAGTCTTTTGTGAGAGCCAATGCGACCAGCGGGCCGCCGCGCGAAAATGCGGTGTAGGTAATGGCGTATTGTTGCATCGATTCCAAATAAACAATACGTGGATCCTCGATGCCCCACAGTTCCTCCGGATAATTATCCGGGTCAGGCGCCAGCGTTGGTTTTGAGTCGATTTTCCAATCATGCAATCCGTCCTGGCTTCTTGCCACAGTAAGGTGCGACATTCCGCGCAGGTTCTCCACACGCACGAGCAACAGAGTTTGCCCGTTAAACCGGGTGGCGGCCGCGTTAAAAACCGTATTCACAGGGTAGGGCCATTCTTGTGCAGTTAGAATGGGATTCTTCTCATGTCGTTTGAACAGGCCTAACGGATTTTCGTTATTTGATATCAACTTCTTCCCTCACTTGGAATTCAAATAGGTTAATAGCGTCTTTTGGGCTATCGGATTATTTTCCACTTCAATAATCGCATATAGTGCTTCAATGGTTGATTCAGCGCCGGAGTTACGGTTGATTTCAGTTTCGGATAAAATGCCATCGAAGCAGCGGCCGGTTTGCATATCATACATTTGCGTGCCCGCCGCGTTGTTGCCGAAAAACCAGGTTGCCATTTCACCAGCGAGTTCAGCATAAAAAGGTTCACCCGTTAGACGGTGGAGTAGCAGACAGCCAACTATGGGAGGCCGGAAAGCATAAGCAATTTGATCAAATTGTGTTACTTCAGCCGTGTCTGTTTTAGTAAAAGTGATTTCTCTTGGAAAGCCGCGTTGCAGCCATTTTGGATAGAAATATTTAGCTTCAGTAATAGCTGTTTGCAAAATAGGTTTTTCTGCCAACGCTTCAGAAGTCATGGCCAGTGCCTGTGTTTGGCTGTTACCCCAGCCGTGCCATATATTACGCCAGGCCAAGTGGGCACCGTAAAAAGAGGATTGTTTATCTTGTATTTGTTTTAAAGCAATGCCGTCAGCCAACTTTCGTAAAAAGTTACCTGCCATGCTGTCTTGAGATGTCTGAACATAGGCGGCCAGTCCAAGCATGAGCTCGGAAGTCGCATCGGAGGCAGCGCCATTTACCAGCCATTGCGGCATAGCAAAACCCGCTTCTGTTGTGACGTTTTGATAATTGTTCAACAAAGCTTGAATTTGCGGAAAGCTTGCACGCAGGTGTTGCGCTAGGACTTCTGCATAAGTTTGATCTTGCTGCTGAAATACGCGATAACCTTCACCCAAAACCCAGACAGCACGGGCTGCCCACCAGCCGAAACTGTTAAAACTGGTTTTGCCGGTTTTGTTTATTGATAAATCCTCAAATATAAAATTATAAAACTGTCCGTTATCCAACTGCATGTAACGGCAAAAATCTATTAGTTTTTTAGCTTTATTTAAGCTTTCCCGGTTACCGGTTATTTCAAAGTGGCGCAGGTAGACAATGGCTGCCCTGGCTGCGTCATCCACGCAGGCGACACCTTCGTTATTTGCATCTACCCATTTATAATCGGGGTATTCGGCATAAACGTGGATAATTGCCATATCCCGGCCATCGATTTGGATGTCTTCGTATAAATGATCAAGATGGGCGAGATTTGTAAATGTGAGTTGCTTGTCATCTGTTTGAGGCTTACACGCAACAGCTGTAAAACATATCAAAATAAAAAAAAAACCTGCAAATAATTTTCTTGGTTCTCTCATGTTTTCCTTTATGATTTTAATCCGGATGAAGCCATGCTTGCGATAAAATATTTCTGGAAGAAAAGATAGGCAACGATGACCGGCAAAGCCAGCAAAGTAGCGGCGGCTAACTGCACCCCGAGTTGGTCTTCTGCCTGTCCGCCTACGGCAAATATGGTGACTAGTTGCGGCATGGTCATCATATCTGTTTCCCGGATAACAATCAAGGGCCATAGGACTTCGTTCCAGATTGTCATAAAAGTTAAGATGCCTACCGTAATTAATGTCGGTATGGAATTTGGCCAAATGATCCGGAAAATGATTTGTAACTCGTTACAGCCATCTATTCTGGCCGCATCAAGGAGGGCTTGCGGAATGCTCTGAAAATATTGCCGAAATAGAATGACGCCAAAAGCGGTCACCATCCACGGTACTATTAGTGAAAGGTAAGAATTAACCCACCCGAATTTTACCATGAGCAGGTAAAGCGGGATTAGAATAATCTGAAACGGAATCATCATCGTGAACAGCACAATATAAAATACAAACTCCCGCCCCTTAAATTTGAGTCTGCTTAGTGCATAGCCAATCATCGAACAAAATACCAGAACACCTGCGGTAACCATTATTGCGACGAACATACTGTTGAAAAATGCTCTGAGGATCGGGATTTTATCAAACACCTGTGAATAGTTGGAAAGACTCATTTCAGACGGAATGATACTAAAATTGAAGATTTCATTTTCCGGACGAAGTGTGGCAGAAAGCATCCATAAAAAAGGGTAAATAAATAGGACAGTCCAAAACAGGAGGGACAAATAGAATAAAAATTTTTTCATATTAATAAACGGATTCTTGTTCGACAAATCTTTTCTGAAGTATGATGACAACAAAGATAATGGCCGCAAAGAAAAATGCCAAAGTCGCTGCGTACCCCATGTGGTAGAAAAAGAAACCCTGGTTGTAAATATATAACACAGCCGAGAGCGTTGAATTCATGGGGCCGCCACCGGTCATAATATAGGGCTCGATAAATAATGAAAAACCGCCAATGGTTGACAAGATCACAACCAGGAAGATCGTTGGGTTTATCATCGGCAAAGTGATGCGCGTAAATTTGTACCAGTGCGATGCGCCTTCTAGGTCGGCTGCTTCGTACAAATACCGCGGCACGGTTTGTAAGCCTACTAAAAATAGTACGATGTACAAACCGACATTTTTCCAGGTTGCCATTATAGCGATACTTGGCATCGCCAGCTTCGGGCTGGTTAACCAGGATAATTTCGGCAGGCTGAGTTTAGCAAGCAACAAATTGATGATACCGGTATCCTGGGCATATAATTGATCCCACAACATTGTGATAACCACGCCTGAAACAACTACAGGCATAAAATAGGCTGCCCGAAAAAATGCCCGGAATTTTATTTTTTGGTTCAAAAGTTCAGCAAGAAGCAGGGCAAGGCCAATCTGTAACGGTATATGTACGATTAAAAAAGTGAGTGTATTTAAAATTGACTTAAAAAAAAGTTTATCTTGGGAAAGGCGTTTGAAATTATTCAATCCTACCCATTGCATTTCGGAGACAATGTCCCATTTATGGAAGACTAAAATCAGACAAAAGCCAACGGGGAATGCAACGAAAAAACTGAAATGCAAAAGGTAGGGCAGCACAAGTAAGTAGCCTGCCCGGTCACCGTTCGATGTTTTGGGATTAAATAACTTCATTGTAATATTAACTCTGCTCGTTGCGAAGCATCTTTTACAGCTTTTTCCGGTGTTTTGGTGCCATAAACCACACAGGCTTCATATTCCTGGGATATGGCGTCAAAAATTTCTTTCATGTCTTTATTGACGTCGATACCGCGCACAAATTCAGCCTGCTTTGCAAATCTAACCATCATGGGGTTTTGTTCAAAGTAATCCAGGTACATTGGATCATTTAGAATATTTTTGCGAATGGGTAGCTGGCTTGTCATGGTCAGGAGGCGGTGATCATTTTTGCGGGATATCATGAATTTAACAAATTCCCAGGTATTTTGGGGATTATTTTCAGTCTCAAAAAGGACAATATTTTTAAAGTCGCCGTAAGTATATGTCGGCCCGGTATGACCATCAGGAACCGGAATTGGTGCAAAATCATACTCAAATCCTTCAGGTTTGTGTTTTTCGGCATGAGTAATTTCCCAGGGTCCTGTAAAGCGCGTTGCGACTCTGCCAGACAGAAAAAGATCTCCGCGACTCGTACTTTTTTCCAGTGGGAAATATTTCTCACGAAACATGGTTTGTAGAAGATCAAAAACATCCACGGAGGCTTTGTTGTTGAAAACAGGTTTTCTGTTTTTGACCAGCGTCTGTCCGTTGGAGGCGGCAAGATATAAAGTATAGTAGTCAAAAAAGCGTTGCCACCACAGCGCGCGAATGTCGCGAATGCTCATGTAGCGATCAGTGTATCCATCTCCGTCCAAATCAGCAGTAAGAACTTTGGCTTGTTCTATAAATTCAGAATAAGTTCTGGCAGGATCAGGGAAACCGTTCTCTTCGAATACTTTTTTGTTGTAAAGCATCATAATCGGATTGGTTTTCCATGGCACCTGATAAACCTTACCATCCTCAGAACGTGCTTCTTCTAGAAGGTCGCCTTTTAACCGTGAGTTCATGGTAGAGTCAAAGTCAGCAAAATTGCTGATGGGAACCAATACCTTTGCATTGACATAAAGTTGCACATCTCCCGGCCACATGTTTGAGTAAACATCGGGCGTGTTTTTGCCCACGACCGCCGCCAAAATGACTTCTTCACTGGACTGACCTTCGGGAATAGGTTGGTGTTTAACGGGCATGTCAGGATGCAAGCTATTCCATTCCGCCACGACGACTTTGGCCAGATCTTGTTCGTATTGATTGTTGGCTGACCAGTATACTATAGTGTTGTCGTGTTCGGTAGCATTGTGGTTACAATTTGACAGAAGGATAAACAGACTTATGAAGCAAAATGCAGCAGGTCGTGGCCTCAATTTGTTTGATCGCCTTCCAGCCTTTGAGAAGATTTTAATCATGTTTGAAATGGTTAGAATTTAAGTGTAATTAAAAATAAGCCGTGGATCAATGCCAGGCGCGCCAATCATAATCGATGGTTGGATAAGCCGGGCGTGGAAATGTCCCACCCTTTTTTGCTGTATAAATATCTATTGCATTCGGCTGTTCTTCAATATCTATCGACAATTGATTTAACCCAAAATCATTAACTTCAATTTTATATTTTTTTCTTAATGCTAAAATGTAGTGAAACAACTTTTTATTATATTCAGAGTTGTAAGCATCTTTTTTCACGTCTACTTTTACTTTCTCCCAGGGAAAGGGCTTGTTATTCTTATCAGAATAATTGTTTTTATTTTCCTGATAAAAGCTATGGATGGCATTATGATCAAGATTTATATTTTTTGCTAAATTGGTTTTTGCAATAGAATAAACACTTTTGTCCTGCCACCATTGTTTTTGCGTTGTAACGATTTGTCTCTTATTTAAATTTCCTTCAACAGCCTTTTTAACGAGAAGTTTGTCCCTCACCATACGCCAAATAAATTGTTCGAGTGAAACAAAAAAACTTTTTGGAGAAGCAGAACTGAATCGGATATTCGTGCTCCTGGTTCTGTGCCATATCAAAAAGTCATTTAATAAAATATTCTGATCGCTAAGCTGAACCAATGTTTTATCAAAGTGGTCATCAATTTTTACACTATCAATAGGACCAAATTCAGCCATTAATTTTTTAGTTAGGTTCCAGTCAGAATATTTTTCTTTTGGGAATATAGACTTGCCGATATATGCTCTCAGTAAATCAAATGTGTGACGTTTGATAACAGGAGTGTGGTCGAGCATCATTTGTTGAACGTATTGACTGGAGAGAACGTCAGCCTTTAGCTTAACCAGAGCACGATTAACATTATAACGCAGTCTATTTTGTTCCGATTCGGTGGTTATCGCGTTTTTCCACAAATCAGTAATCTTGATGATATACCAACCGTCAGCAGTACCGATGGATGCTGAAGTTACCGCAAATTGAAGCGTGTCAATGACGGCAGCTAACGTTGGATTTTTGGTTTGCAATCTAAATTTAGTCGTTTCCATAAAGCGGTCTTCCAAAAACACCGAGTCACTTAACTGCTGCGTAAATAGGGAATCAAAACTCATTTCATCACTTAATTGTTTTTGTAAACCGCTGATTTCGTCAAAAGATGGGGCGTACAACCATTTTATTGAGAGGTGGATTTTCTCCCATTCTACGCCTTCCGCGATTTCCTCATCTTTCACTGTGACCTGACTCAAAATATCTTCTTTGTAGAGTTCTTCGGTAGCCAAATCACCTTCGATTTCCTGTAATGTTTCTGTCACGATTCTGGTGGAATCCAGGTTGTGTGAATATCCATCTAAGGCAAGGAGTTTCTCATTGATCATAAAATCAAGGTAGCGTTTTCTAGAATCCTTGCTGCGTTTTACAAAAGCCGGCCCGTATTCGTAACTTAAAAGAAACTCTTTTGCGGTAATTTCAATTTCTCCGACTTTGGCAACTATGAGGGTGTCGAATTTTGAATTGTTTAAACCGGAGTATGAGATGACTTTTGAATCACTGCCGCTGGCAAAGCTACAGAAAGCTAGCGTAGAGAACAGAAACGGAATCAATAAAATGAGTTTTGTTTTTATTTCATTCACCATTAAAATGCCGCCCCTATAGAAAAGATATGAATATTCTCTAATCTTCCCATTTCGCGGAAAGCATAATCAATTTTAATAGTGGCATCACTAAAGAGCATATTCGCTTTTAAACCTGCGCCAAATGACAACCCTCCCTCAACATTGTCCAGGAAGAGGGATTGGTAACCCCCTCTCAAAAAAACAAAATCATTCAGGGCGTATTCAGTGCCGACATTTACGCTTTCGAAATCATTGCTGGGATGGAGTGCGTCCATCGCAACCGTCCAACGGTGATTTTCAATCTGAATAACATTTGTTGAAACGCCAAACTGAAATAATAATGGCAAATTCCATGAATCAAGTTCCACGTTAAAGGGAATCCGTTCGTTAGATCCAAGTTTGGTCTCGTCGATGCGACCGAAACGCCGGGTATCCCGTCCGGAAAGTTCCATTTTTGAGCCGAAGTTTGAAATGGAGGCGCCGATTGTCATACCAGCAAATAAATCTGTTTTAAAGGTTGTACCGGCGTCAATAGCAAAGGCGGTTGCCGTTTCATGCCAAATTTTTTGTTGTATGAATTTTGATGTAAATCCAATGGAGAAGCGGTCGGTTAATTTTTTTGCATAAGAAAGTCCGACGGCAATATCTTCGGCAGCAAAAAATTCGCCGGTTCCTTCGGGCTGTTGCACAGTTCTGACCGCCATTTCATCCATTGATAGCAGGATCAAACTTGCACCGATATTACCAAAATTTCCTAAAGTGAACACGACTCCTAAAAAGTCAAGATTTGTACCTGCGATCCAGTTATTGTGCAGCACCAAGACTTCATTTTCTTCGAGTTCTGCCGTGCCTGCAACGTTCCAGTACAGAGCCGTGGCATCGTTGGCAACGCTAACAAATGCGCCGCCCATGCCCACTGCCGGCGCACCGATGGCTATTTCCAAAAAAGAGGCTGCAGAAGTACCTGATTTAGAAACATCTGTAATTAAACCCTGTCCAAAAACAGAAACCGGGATTATCAGGAAAGTATAAAATAACGAAATAAATTTTTTTCGCATGATTCTACCTCTATTCGGTTAAGCTAAATAGTCAAATATTTTTATAGATAAGTGCACTCTTTATTCAAACCAGCAGTCACTTCGTTATTTTATAATGGCAAACCTGCCAATTTGTTTACCAATTCCAGGTGCGTCAACGTGATAAACGTAAATGCCAAAAGCAATGTCCATTCCATCCTGAGATACCAGGTTCCATGACTCCTGTCCATCGTCGCGACTCGACCGGTGCTCGAGTGTCTGTACCAGATGGCCGCTAACAGTATAAATTCGGATGGTGCATTCGCTGGGAAGATTTATAAAATAAATCCTTCTTTCGCCACGCCCGACGCTCGATGTCTGAGGCTCCCAAGATGCAGCCCCAACATAAGGATTAGGTACAACCGCAATCTGGTTCAAACTGGATACTGCTTTTTCTCTGCTAAATGATGGAGCAGACGTTGTGAATTCGAACAATTCGCCTGTACGAAATGGTTTTTTAGTTATGACTGAAAATATATCTCCAGGCTGCGGTACTTTTTGATCAGGCTCTGCTAAAGTCGTATCTTTTATAAAAGTGACTGACCAACCAACGCTCAGGTCTGCAAATGAAGTTGCCGCCTTACCGGCTGAATCACCCGCTACAAAGAAAAGGGCGTCGCCGGCATTGAAGAGGCTGTCTTCATTAACATCCCTGAAAATAAATTGCAAGTTGTCGATGTTCTCAGTCAGATTTCTAACGATTATATTTGATGGGTTGGGTTGACTGAAAGAAGTTTTAGGGAAGCCCAAATCACCTTCTCCATTTTCCTGGAAAACAATTTCAAAATTAGCTGGGTAAGCCACACGCCTGGCTTGATAAGCAGGTGCAAAACGGTCATCAAAACCGATACGAACAATGTAATTGCTTTCACCCTTAGTCCACCCGGAGTTTCCATTATCTATAATAACCTTTGCATCGTTTTTTATATCAATGGCAAAACCGTCCATGACGGGTGTTTGCTCATCCTCTGCTTTCAAGGTCGTAAGTTCTATAAGAGTATCATTTTCAGAGTAGTCGATTAAACTGTATGATGGATTCGGATTATCATGAAATGCTGAAAAGTCTTCAAATTCAAGCCGATAGACGTGGTTATTTTGTAAAGAGTCCGGATCGAGTACGTTTATCGAGATAGTCCCAGTGCCCGGTCCAGAGGGTGGAACCAGATCTATTTCCGGGGCTACATATCCGGCACCTGGCGCCCTCGGTGTAATAACAGCAGTATTGATATCTGTTTCGAGCTCACCGTTAATATTGAGTTTGATAATGCTGGTTGTTTCTGTGGGTGGAATCCCAAGGAATTCGCCTTCAATGGTTGTGGTTGTAAATCCCTGGTCGTATGCAACAACGGCGTAGTAATATGTTTGGCCGTTCTGAACCGTTGTGTCTATGTAAGAATGGCGCAAACCTGAATCCTTGCCCAGATCAAATAACGCGCCATTAACATTGATCGGATGCAACCCTTTAACATTGTCAACCAAGTCAAATTGTGCGAGTGGTTTTCTGAATGTTGCTTTACCAAAAGCATCAGTAATAAGTTTGTTTTCCAGGAAATTCGGCTCGGTACTACGATAGATTCGGTAGCCCTCAAAATTGAACTTTTGAAAAAAGGCATCAAATGTTAGTTCTGCACGGTTATCCCAATACAGCGTTACTCTTTTGTCACCAGCCACGGCCTTGACGATTGGTTTGTCAGGCGGTTTGGCAAAGCGATAGTTCGCATTAAATATTTGCTGAACCGTGCGTTTTCTGCGAAAAAGATCGTCCTGATCAATGCCGAATATCAGAGCCATAGAAAATCGTTCGGTTTGGCCAACTTCATTGGTTCCGCCATTAACGATGCTATTAGTATTTCTGCCTAACATATTAAACAGGTAGCTTGAAAAGAAATTTGAGAGATTGACGCCAATCAAAGACTGGGACTGCGGTGTTGGCAATGCAGAAAGTGCGCCCCAGTTTTCTTCGTCATTATCCAGATCAAACGGAGTGTGCGTCGGAAAGATCAAAAATCCTGTTAAGCCGAGCTGATCCGACTCGTCTTTGTCCAGTATGCCAAAATTGGGTTCGCCCTGCTCTGGCCGACCATTTGCTTCAGTACCGTCAGGATCAGAGCCATTGTAACCTTCGTCAAATGGGCCAATACCATCTGTGCCGACATCGTCATTTAAAGGCTCGCCTTCAGTCCAATCACCACTGTCATCAAAATCTGTAAAGGAGCGCCAGTTACCATTTTCATCAGCATCCCAGTGCGGCTTCCAGGGGAAATTATAAAATTCTCTGAAAGTCGTGGTATCCTGAAATGCATTCACAAGAAATGGGTCATCAAGCGGACTTTCTATAAAATTTGCGGCTTCATTATCTCTACGTTCGTCAGTTAATCCGTCTTGATCATTATCACGAAAATCATTTGAAATACCAGGGCTTTCTAAAAATGCATAGGCAGAAAGTCCGACCGGACTCCAGTTGCCCGGTGTACCAAACGGAACTGTTGACCATGCAAATGAAATATCAAGCACTTCATCAAAATCACCAGCATTATTAGAAGAGTTGTCGTGTCCGCCAATGCCCCAATCAACATATTGCCCAAAGAGCGTTTTCTCGTAGTCAGTGGTACCCATGTTGGTGATTTCATACAGCCAAAAAATAACATCCTCGGCAAGTACCTGCGACCATTGAAAACCGCGTACGCGAACCTGCATACCCAAACCACCGCGGTCAAGGTCTTCGGCATCGGGATGGAAGTTATGGTTTAATATATATTCTCGGTCTTCATGATCATCCATAACAAAGTAAGTTTCAAGATCGGCGTTTTGAACGCCTTTACCAAAAAAGCCATTCCAGGTACGATCCCAATCAGGTGGCCGGTCTGGCCATGAGTCCGGCCAGGTTTCAGATTTGTTACTTTGTGCCGGGGAAGATTGAAAGGGATTAGAATAATTCGGCAGCGGCCACCAGCCATAGGTAACACCCGTTGACTGATCGTGCCTGGTGAATTCATAATAATTGGTTTCCAGCGGATGAATAATAGTACCGTTTGGCGTCTGAGCTTCAGCCTGAACAATAATGGCAACGCCATCGACATAAGTGTGATTCGTTCCTTTCGGCCAGACACCACTGCGGGTAGGCTCATTTAACCAATCCGCGATCTCTCCAAAATTATAGTAAACTGTAGAGACCAAATTACCATCCATGATACCTTTTTGGGTATTATTGTGATCGCCTTTGGTTTTATCGACCACTCTTTGAGCGAAAGTATCGACGCAGGTGAGGGATACGAGAAATATTGGAAGCAAGAGTAAAATAGTTTTCATTTTTACTTGGTTACGAAACACCGTTAACCCTCCGTACAATTAAAATGAATACGACATACCAAGAACGATCTGCCTTGGAGCCGTATAAAAATCCGGTCTGGTGAAAAACTCTTCTAAAGTATTAACTCCACGCGGCGCTTGCTGGGCCCGTGTCAGTTCGAGAGTGGTTCCGGCTCTGCCCGTGTCTGCAAAAACGTCTTTTTCGTTTGCCCGATCAAATAGGTTAAATATTTTCATAAATAGTGAAGCTCGATTATTTTTGAACATCATTTCTTTTGTCACATATAGATCGACTTTAAAAAAGTTAGGCCGGTTATCGCTGTTTTCCAGACCGGTGCGCTGGTTCTGCAGTGCGGGGGTGTAAGGAAGCCCTGAGCCTAGTTGCCCGATGAAACTTGCAATATAATTTCCCGGTTTGCCTAGTGTTACTGTAAAATTCAGAGAATGACGTCGATCCCAATCTAATGGAACGAGTTGTTTGTTGCCTTCAATGGGCGGGCTTTGTTGGGCATTTTCAAACTGATCATTCGGATCCGAGGCATTGCCTTCCGCAATTTGATAAGTATAATCAATATTGGCGCCAACACCATTACTAAAGCGTTTTTCCAGAGTAAAGGTTAGCCCTCTGACTTCTCCATAATCCCGATTTATAAATTTGCCAAATTTTCTAAATTCATTTTTAATATGAAGTTCTTGGCCGAGTAAATTACGGATATCTTTATAATAACCTGTGATTGTGATCCCAATTTCGTCGGTGAGTGCTTGCTGCAATCCAATTTCGTAGACCGTAGTTCTTTGTGGCTCCAAGTCAGCGTTGCCAATTGTTCTACCCACAAATTCGGGGAAATTGCCAGTTAGCGGAATTCTGAAATTTGGATTTTTATAAAGAAACTCAAATGGCGGAACCTGAAAAAAATGGCCATAAGAAACGTGGATTGCGCCTCGATCCGTGATGGGGTAAGAAATTCCTATCCTCGGGCTAAATTGAGATTTGATTGTTGCATTTGAAAAGAGGGAATCCGGAAAGGGCGGTAAGAGTCCATCGAGTGCTGCAATATTGTCAGGATCGTTCAAAGTCCGGGCGTCCGGGTCAAAATAATCAAAACGCAAGCCAATGTTTACAATAAGATAATCCAACTCTATTTTGTCCTGAATATAAGCTGCTACTTGTAAGGGGTGGTTCTTGTAGGTGTTGAAATCGAAACTACCTGGTGTCGGTAAGGACGGCTCAAAGCCTGTGGAGGCGTCCACGCGGATTTGAAAATCTTCATAATCAAGCGTATGTAGTTTATGCTCGAAACCACTTTTTAATTGATGTATATTTGTGACTTGAGAGGTGAGATCCATTTTAGCCGTATGAGTTGTCGTTTTATGTTTAAAATGCCAATTTTGAGTGCCTCCGGTAAAAAATGCATTACCACTAACATCACGTCTTCTGTCCGGGTCGACATATCTCGAATCTAAGGGATCTTCAAAAGCGAACTGTTTAAGTTCAGTAATAAAAGTTGAGCCGATTACATCTACAAACGTTGATTTATTTATAAGGTGCGTATAGCTAATACTGCCAAGATATCCTCTTTGAAACAAACGGTAATCGCCGTCAGGATTTAGTTGGAAATTGTGACTTTCACCATCATATTCCCGATAATCTCTTTTCTGATAAAAGCCATGCAAATTTATACCTTTGGAATTGCCAACTCCGATATTGAGTTTGCCTTGCAAAGTGGTTCTTTCGTTAAAGTTCATGGGTACAAAGGCCTCATCACCGGTAGCGCCAATAAACCAATCGTTCGGCTCATTCGCAGAGAAGTTTGATGAGTCGGAGGGATTAAAAATGCGCTGGCCGTAAATGTAACCTTCATCACGGAGATGTCTGCCCGACACCAGGAAAGTCAAAAAGTCACCAAGTCCGGGAACCGGTCCGCTTAGATTCCCTTGAATATTGTATAAATCCGAAGGCGAGATATCGTCTATATTATTGAAAATGTCATCTCTCCCTGTGAGATAATCACCAGTATAAAATGAAATATCACCTTTATAAAAGTTATCCGGAATTTTTGTTACCTGGTTCACAATACCTGAAAGCGCTTCACCATATTCAGCATTAAAAGTACCGCTTAAAACCTGTACTTCCTGTATAGCATTTACTTCTGCCTGAATGGAAAAACCACCGGAAAAAGCATCCACCACTGAAACACCGTCGATCATATATTTTACTTCATTAGATCGGCCGCCTCGAAAATGCCCATCGACAACGCCTGCCTGCAGGTTGACGACAGTTTCAATATCTTCAATGGGCAGCATGGCAATTTCATCGCCGCCAACTTTCGCCGTTGTGGAAGTTAAGTCCGTTTGCACCAACGGTCGGTCGGCGCTCACTACTACTTCACCCAATTCGAACGCTTCTTCTTTGAAATTGAAATCAATGCGGGTTGTCAGATCGATAGACACCTTTACTTTGTTAACAATTACAGATGAATAACCTATTGCAGTTGCCTTGAGTTCGTATATACCTGGCGGTATATTCAGAATATAATAGTTGCCATCCAGATCCGATGCTGCGCCTTGCGTAGTGCCAACCAAAAGAATGTTAACGCCGATGACCGGCTCATTTGTCGCGGTATCGACAATTTTTCCTGCAATTTTCCCGGTCGTACCCGCAAGTAGGCTTGTGGAGATTATAAGACTAAGTAACCCTGCAACAATATCTTGCAATTTAATTCGCCGCATGATACAACCCTTTATTTCATGACTTACTGTTGTTTTTAAGTTTATACTTATTTACGATTATCTGAAACAGATATAATTATAACATCAGGGGCAGCCGAAACGGCCACCCCCTGATGGTGTTGCATGATACTATTTGAGTAGAACCATTTTTTTAATCAGTACTACTTTTTCGGTTCTCAGCCGGTACAAGTACATGCCGGAGCCTACGGTTTGACCAGACTCATCCTTGCCATTCCATGTAATTTCATAACGACCTGCGTTACGGTTTTCGTTTATCAGCGTAGCTATTTTTTGTCCTAGCATATTGTAAACAGCCAGCTTAACATTCCCGGTTTCCGGAATTGAAAAACGAATATTGGTCGTCGGGTTGAATGGATTCGGATAGTTATTGGCTAATTCGTAAGTCGCTGGAACATTTGCGACCCCGTCATATTCAACACTGGTAATATCCAACTTTTCGACAGTTAAATCATCGAAGTATATTTTGCCTGTAAAGCGCGAATAAATATGCAGCCTCACTGACATAGCGCTTGTTTCCGGGTCATCCGGCACGGTAACATCGAGGTGATACTGCGTCCAGTCGAATGAAGTCACAGCCGGGAATTCCCACTGTGTGTCTGTCGGAAAACCATCAACATTGTTAAAACCATCGTTGTTGCCGTTGCCTTTCCAGAAGCCCGGAGTAAAGCCGGCCGCCCAGGTTACAGGGAATGCGGCTGCCGAGTCAGGAACAAGATTGCTTGCTTTGACCCAAACTGAGATTCTGAGTACATCACCGG
>JAJDAE010000293.1 GCA_029262035.1 Candidatus Zhuqueibacterota bacterium | reverse complement strand
ATTCAATATTGGACGCAACGAAGATAATTATCGAATTCACGAAATCGCGGATATTGTTAAAGACACTGTGCCCGGTTGTCACATTGAATACGCAAAAGATGCCGGCCCTGACAAACGGTGTTATCGGGTGGATTGTAGTAAGGTTTTGAAAGCTGTTCCGGGATTCAAACCAATTTGGAATGTAAGAAAAGGTGCGGAAGAGTTATACGAAACATACAAAAAAGTAGGATTAAAATTAGATGATTTCGAGGGCCAGAAGTTTAAGCGAATTGATCATATAAAATTATTAATTGAAAAAGGCGAATTGGATATAAACCTTCGCTGGATTACGAACGGAAAACATTAAGTACAAACATTTAAGCTATCGGAGAAAGTTAATGGTTGTAAAAGCAGTTGAATGCCACTCTTGTGGCAATAATAACCTGGAGTCTATTATTTCATTTGGTGAAACGCCATTAGCAGATGCCTTAGTAACTCAGAAACAATTAAATGAACACGAAATTACAGCACCATTAGATCTTGTTTTTTGCCCCAATTGCACTTTGGTGCAGATAACTGAATCAGTCGATCCGGAAATATTATTTTGCCGGAATTATCCGTATTTTTCGTCGGTGTCAGAGTCATTACTAAAGCACTTTAGGGAGAGCGCGGAGTATTTGATAAGTTCAAGAAAATTAACCAAAGAACATTTGGTTATTGAAGCTGCAAGTAATGATGGGTACATGCTCCGTAATTTTCACGAAAAAGGAATTCGTGTTTTGGGTATCGATCCCGCAGATGGCCCCGCTGGCGCTGCTATTGAAAAAGGAGTCAATACACTAAATACATTTTTCAGTATCGATTTGGCTAAGAAGTTAAGGAATGAAGGTAAATTGGCAGATGTCTTTTTGGCAAACAATGTTCTTGCACATGTTCCGGATTTAAATGGCTTTGTTGAAGGCATATATACCTTGTTGAAAGATGACGGAGTTGCTGTTATCGAAGCGCCTTACTTGTTGGACTTGATTGAGCATTGTGAGTTTGATACGATTTATCATCAGCATCTTTGCTATTTTTCTGTGACAGCTCTGGATAAACTTTTTCGAAACCATGGATTGTTTCTGACTGACGTAAAAAGAGTCTCAATTCACGGTGGCTCTCTGAGACTTTTTGTTGAAAAGAAAGAGAATGTAAAGGATTCAGTTAGTGAACTATTGCAACAGGAAAAAGAGCTCGGAATTGACACACTTGATTTCTATATGAGTTTTGCCAGCCGGGTTAGAGAGTTAAAGAATAGTTTACTGCAAACTTTGAAAGACTTAAAAAGGCAGAATAAAACTATTGCCGGCTACGGCGCCGCCGCAAAAGCCAATACCTTATTAAATTATGTCGGAATCGATACTTCTATGCTCGATTATATTGTCGATCTGAATTCCCACAAACATGGCCTCTTTATGGGTGGAAATCATATACCTATTTTAGCTCCCAGCAAGCTGCTTGAGAAAACGCCAGACTACGTTTTGATTTTAGCGTGGAATTTTGCAGATGAAATTATGAAGCAGCAATCAGAATACAAAGGACGGGGAGGAAAATTTATTCTTCCGGTTCCTGATGTAAAAATTATATAAAAAAGAACAGTTAAGCATTATATATGACTAACAACACAAACAAGAAGCCATCGCTTATACTGAATTCGATGAGCAATTCTGTTACGCTTGGTTTGAATATTGTAATTGGGCTATTTTTAACTCCATTTATTATTAAAAGCTTAGGTAAAGGCGGTTATGGTATTTGGACGTTAGTTTGGTCAATAGTTGGTTATTATGGATTTCTTAATTTTGGAATTACTACTGCCGTTGAGCGTTTTATTGCCCGCAATATTGGCAAAAATGATAAAAAGACATTAATAGCAACTGTAAATTCCGCTTTGCTAATTTTTGGCATCACAGGTATCTTGTCTATTGTTATTTCTTTTGCTTTTGCCCACACTTTTGCGAGTTTTCTTAATATTGAAACAATTTTACTTGCTGAATTTACTTTTGTGATAAAGGTTTTGGGCATTGTAACTGGCTTTACTTTTGTTGGTGCAGTCGCTACCTCCTTTATAAGGGCACACGAAAAGTTTGTCACCCTAAATATGGCAAATGTCTCTACTGAAATTGTAAGAGTTGTACTCACTCTTGTTGCCTTAAATTATGATTATGGACTTAAAGGACTTGCGTTAGCCACATTTGTTAGTACCGGCATACGAGTTGTTTTACATTTTGGTATATGTTTTTATTCATTCACAGACTTCCGCATAAAGCTCAATCAAATAAGTTTTACAATAATAAAGCAATTGGGTGTTTTCGGAATTTTTCTGTGGATAACTTTCATGAGTAATATATTGAGGAATCAAGTCGATTCCGTTGTGATTGCAAAATTTCTAGATGTGGAGAGCGTGGGGGTTTATGCAGTTGCAGCTTTGATGATTCGTTATTTAAATTTGTTTAGTAAATCTATCGCATCTGTTTTTATGCCTAGATTATCCAGGTTGGCAGGAGAGGATGATTATGGGGAATTTACAAGCAGTGTCTTTGCTTTTTCAAATTCGATAGGAGTCGCGACTTTTGGAGTTGGGATATTATTATTCATTCTAGGTCCGGATTTTATCAGTTTTTGGGTGGGTGAAGGATTTGAAGACGCTAAAATAGTTTTACTAATTCTATTAATTGGGCAGCTGATTGATTCATCTACGAGTGTTTCATTCGGTGCAATGGTCGCGGTAAATAAACACAAGTTTTATGCTTATTCAGCAATTGCAGAGGGATTCGCTAATCTATTTTTAAGCATTTTCCTGGTTAAGAAAATTGGGATTTATGGAGTTGCACTTGGAACTATAATTCCTTTAGTAATTACAAAGTTAATTGTACAGGCATTTTATTGTTCGAAAACTATCAAAATATCTGCTCTGAAATTTTTGTATGTCTCGATTTTTAAACCACTCTCAATTTCTACATTAATTGCTTGTAGTTTTCATTTCTTTTTCAATTTTGAACATAAAGTACTCTTGGATTTTATTATCAGTGCTGTTCTCATTCTAGTCTTATATACTGGACTATCAGCAGTATATGGTCTTACTCTTGACAATAAGAAACACTTTGCGGAAAAACTGACTATTCTATTTAAGCGAACTAATTTGAAGCAATTGTTTAATTAATATTATGAAAATTGCATTTGTTTCTCAAGGGTTTGGCAGGGTTACTCTCGATGAGGCTCATGGTTCGATTGCTATTTGGATTTTCCATTTAATGCATGAACTTAGCAAAAATTACAATTGCAGTATAGTAGTCTATGAACTCGATGAACATGCCCTAAAAAAAAGATCGATCAAGCGCAAAAAAATAGAATTTATTTTAATTCCAACCTTTCTAAATAAGTTCTTAAATAGAATTCATAACAAATGTCAAAAACTAAAACATTCATTATTATCCGGGAAAAAAAGATCCGAGTTTTTTCAGTTTGCTTCAAGCTTGTTTAATTTTTTGTTCATATTTCAAGTGGCACTGGATTTAAGAAAAAGACGCTGCGATATCGTTCATATTATGAACTTTTCACAATTTATACCTGTGGTCAGATTTTTTAATCCGAATATTAATATCGTTCTGAATATGCGGTGTGAGTGGCTGTCACAATTAAACCCTGTTCTGGTCAAAAAGAGAATCAAAAAATCTGACATGATTATTGGCATTAGTGACTTTATAACCAATGAAACTAAAGTTGCTTTTCCTGAATTTTTAGAAAAATGTGTGACCGTTCAGAATGGAATCGACCTACAGGAATCAAACGCCAGTAAAAATAAGAAAGACAGGCCGTTCAAAATCCTTTTTGTTGGCAGAGTTTCTCCTGAAAAGGGACTCCATGTTTTAATCGAAGCATTTAAACTGCTGGTTAAACAAAACCCGAACATCCTTTTAGAGATTGTGGGACCAACAAATTCGATTGTTCCCAAGGAATTTATAGTAAGCTTAAGTAATGAACCGCATGTTAAAGAGTTGGAAAAATTTTACTCCGACCCTGTGCCGGGGAAGGGCTATTTCGAGTATCTGCAATCACTAACTAAAGATGTCGAGTGCTCTGAATCTATAAATTTTGTAGGCAGGGTTCCACACGAATCGATTGCTGAATATTATGAGGGTGCCGATGTCGTCGTAAATCCTTCATATAGTGAATCTTTTGGCCGCAGCTTAATCGAGGCAATGTCTTTTGGAGTTCCAGTAATCGCTACACGAATTGGAGGTATGGCCAATATTATACGTAATGAAGAAAACGGGTTGCTGATAGAAGTGGCAAAACCAACCGACCTGGTAAATGCATTGAAGGAAGTTATCACCAATTTATCTTTAAGAGAAAAGCTGGCAATGAACGGATTAAAAACCGTTAGGGAGGAATACTCCTGGCCCAAAGTTGCTTCGGAATTGTTTTCAAATTATCAAAAATTGTTGAGTTAAATGGTAGAAACGTCTATAAGAGTTAATCGTTCTTCTTCTGTAAGAAATTTTTTAAACCAAAGATGTAAGACCGTAAACGAGACTGAGTTAAAGAAGCGTGCTATTGTTTTTATTCCGCACCAAGACGATGAAACTTTAGGGTGCGGCGCCACTATCTATAAAAAAATTAAAGCGGGAGCCGATTTATTTATTGTATTTCTGACTGACGGTAGTCGGTCACACTCAAAGTTTTTAGATGAAGCTGACGTCAAGGCATTGCGTCATGAAGAGGCTTTAGCTGCGACTAAAATTTTAGGCCTGAGTGAAAACAAGATAATTTTCTTAGATTACCATCAAAGTAAGTTCATTACATTTCATGATGATGCTGTTGATAACGTAAAAAGAATTATTGATGAGATAAGTCCTGAACAAATATACATGCCCTTTTTTCAAGATGTCCATCCGGATCACATCGAAACCAACAGAATTGTAAAAGAGGCTTTGAAAAGTTTAGGCAAGGCCGTTAGTGTTTTTGAGTTTCCTATATGGTTTTGGAGCCACTGGCCATGGATTGGCATTGATATAAAGGTGAGTCGAGTTTTTTTAACAGAGTTTCGTAAGGCTGCATCCTTTGGTTTTGGTCTTTCAGCATTTAATTGCTTTAAAACTAGTGTGTACGTTGCAGATGCTTTGCAAAAAAAACGCGAAGCTCTAAATGCATATAAATCGCAAATGACCAAAATGAATTCAAAAAAAGATTGGCCGACTTTGGGCGAAGTGGCCTGCGGTGATTTTTTAGATTGTTTTTTTTATGAACATGAGGTTTTTTACCAATATGGATTTTCAGTTTGAGTGAAAATGGAACAGTAGCCCGCTTAAAAGATGATTTTGCTGAGAATATTCAGCGGGGTTCAGTTATTAATTCAAAAGCTTCCTCTGAAATAACCAGATATGGCAGGGATGAAGAAGGTGTTTTGTCGGTTGAGCAAAATACTCTTCGAATTGACTTTCCAACGTTTCCGGGATGGAATCGCCACGGTGTAACTTACGGGCCTTTTAAATCTGAAAGTGGACTTGCCTTTTCTGTGTTCCTTATAAACGGACATAATAACTCCCAGACCAAACATGCTGACGAGAGTTACGTCAAATATCTGTTAAAAGGAATTTTTCGGCAAATGTTAATAAAAATCCCGGATAATACTTTGCCGGTTTTTTTGAAAAAAAAGAAAGTTCCTGAAATTTCACACTATATTAACTGGCCGGCTTACAGTGAAAACTTAGTTGTCGGTTGGTGCGAATCAAAGAACCCTCCAAACCCCACAAAAAACGGAAACTCATTCATAATGCGAGCCACAGGGGTAGAGAATGGTCAACTTTTGCTTCAAGGTGGTCGAGTGAAAATGGCGGCTTTATCCGGACTACAAAATATCCCTTATTATTATATTGGCGTTATTCGTGAGAACGATATTTTGTATTATATTTCTTCGTTAGAGTCCGTTGAAGGCATCCCTGCTTATTCAAAAATGAGGCCTCTATATGTTATGCCAAAGGTTAAGAAGAAATCCATTTTTCTTGGTATATATCAAAGCGTAATTGGGGAGGTTGGTTTTAAAGCAGCCACGCGCGTTTATGGAGTTCGTGCAAATAAAATAACCGATTGGAAAACCTGGTATAGCTCAGCATATTTTCACGATAAGTTTGAATCAAAGCAGGATAGTAAACTCACTACTCAAAAAAATAACTGGCGGGTAATTGCGGGAGATTTTCACAGATCTCATTTAGGGCTGAGGGCAACTGCTCAAAGTAATACCACCATCGTGGAAGGAATTCATAAACCTTGTTTAATTCATGTGTTGGTTTCCAATATAAATGCAGTGAAATTTTTCGGCATTATTTGGCGCTATGAGGACGAAAAAAACTATTATCAGCTTCAATTCGAAAAAACTGAAGCGCACTTAATTCAGGTGAAACAAGGTTCTAAAAGCATCTTGTATTCCACTAAAAACATCTGCTTTGAGAAAGGTGTTAATTCAATCCAGTTGTCTGATTACGCCGGGAAGATATCTCTGGTTATTGACCAAAACTTCATTGAAGGTTTTTGTACATTAGGTCCTAATGACAATTTGAAGAAAGTTGGCTTCTACGCGGAGGAGCCGTCCAAAGTATTTGCAATTCAAAGAATGGAAATGCACGCTGAGGAAATTGATATTCCGGCTGAATTAAAGATAAAAGAGCCTTGGCAGGTTTTGGGAGTTAACAAGTTAATTGAGGATAGTTTTTCAGGGGAGCTTACTAATTTAGATAAAAGTAATACCGGTTTAGATTGGCAAAAAGAAGTGGGGGATGGTTTATTCTACATAACCGGAAAGAACGGTGCCAAAGTAAAAGCTGATCTGGGAAATCCCAATCCAGGCCGCACGGCGTATACAACCGAGTGGAAAGAAAATGAATTGGCTGACCTGGAGGTAGAAATATTACCGCCTGGTTCAGAGCGTTGGCAAGGGCATAAAGGGCGCTCAGGACTTATCTTTGTTCAGGATAAGGATAATTATATCATTATCAACACTTGGCTCGAAGACAGATATGGCGCTTCGATATCATCATTTTTTTACTTGGATGGCCGTGAAGATCTTTATAAAGCAGTATGGACAAATGTTGGCAAAAGAATTTACTGGGGAAAACCATATAACTTGCGTGTTGTATTTGATGGAATGAATTATCAGGCTTATCTGAATGGAGAAGCCGTGTTATATCGTGCGTTATCGGATATCTACCCTGCTGCAAGCAGGTTGAAAATAAATCGTGTTGGCATTGTTGCTAACTGGGAATTTGGCGATGATACCGGTAGTGAATTTCGCAATTTTATAGGAAGGAGCCTCTAAATTTGTTAGCCTCGTTAAAAAATACGGTAAAAGAAATCTTCCCTCGAAAAATAAAATGTGGCCCTGCGGCAAACTTGAAATTTATTGCACCTTATAATTTTGATTATATCAATGGAAGCATTGAAGTTTTCGTTCAGGATGCGTTGAAAAAATATTTAAATCCTGGTGACGTTTTCTACGATATAGGCGCTAATATTGGGTTTTTTACAATTTTAGGCGCTCGGTTAGTTGGTCATAGTGGGAAAGTATTCTCATTTGAACCAGTTCCGGAAAATGTGAAATCTATTAAAAAGAACATCAAAGTAAATGCTTTTGTTAACACTCAGGTCATAGACAAAGCTGTATCAGAGCATAGTGGAACAGAGGACATTTACATTACCAAGAATCTTGCTGGTGCTACATTGACCTCTCTTGGTATTCACCCACATGATGCACAAACCAAAGCACAAGTTGAACTGGTTACAATAGATGACCTGGTTCTTAGTAATAAAATTGAACCGCCACACTTCGTAAAGGTGGATGTTGAAGGCGCCGAAATGAATGTCTTGAAAGGAATGCAGAAAACAATCGCTGAGTACAGACCGATTATTTTATATGAAGTGGACAGCGGAGATCCTTTAGATTTAAAGAAAAAGTTAGCCGAACTTGATAGCTTTATGAAAGGTAAAGGTTATACGGTGGAACATCTGAAGGATTCTTATGCGCATATAAAATGGCACGTTGCACATGCTTTAGCATTTTCAGAAAAATGAGATAAAGGCGCATAAACTGTTTCGAAGAAAGATAAGAGAATCAGTTAAATCGTTTGGGTGGGATAGAGGGATGGCTGGCATCAAATCTGAAGACCGTGCAGCATAAATTCGTATATCTTTGGTGAAATCTCTTAAGATAAGAACAATATAATTCATATATTTGTTAATTGGAAAGCAGTTATTCAGAATCTGGAGTTACTATGACATTTCCTCAATATTTTTCATTTCAATTATTATTTCTTTTTCTGATTAATGGTATTTTATACAACCAGTCTGAATTGTATTCAAAAGAAATCCCTTTTAAAACTGTTGTCATTGATTCACAGATGGCTGGGGATTGCAAATTGGTGGGTGATATTGATAACGATGGTTTTGATGATTTAATTATAGGTGGTGGCATAGGAGAAAATTTGAAATGGTACCATTACCCCAATTGGACAGTCACTGAAATTGCGGTGCCTTTCGATGAGTTCACTACCGATGCCGCGTTAGCAGATATGGATAATGACGGGGATTTAGACATCATTGTCCCGGATGGCGGGGACGGGGATAATCTAAAATTATTCTTCAATCCTCTACCAACAGGTAATCCCTTTAATGGGGTTGAGTGGGTTGTGGATTCTATTGGGGCGATTGGTCGTGTGGGTAAAGATGTTCAAATTGCAGACTTTGATAGCGATGGAAAGTTAGATGTTGCGACAAGGCACAGAAATGCGGCAATGATTTTCTTTCAGGGAGATTCTTCTGACTGGGAGAAAGTAGGTATAAGTGTGGGAAAACTTGGCATTGAAGGAATGACAATTGGTGATATAGATCAGGACACTCATACCGATTTGGTTTTTCAAGGGGTTTGGCTAAAAAACCCTGGAAGTAGTGACTCGCGCACAGCAAACTGGAACGAGTTCACAATAGGTGATATTCACCCGGAGTATAAGGCATTAGTTACTGATTTAAATCAAGATGGTATTGTGGATATTGTCTTCTCAAGTTCTGAAAGCACATTTGATGTAAGATGGTTTACGCCATCAACTGGAGACCCGACTGGTTCATGGACATCTAACCTTGTAGTTTCTAATTTGAACAGATGTCATACGATACAAGCTGCTGACATGGATAAAGACGGAGACATCGACCTTGTTTTGGCACAAATGCATACTTCGCCTGAAAAAGAAATAATGGTTTACAAAAACCTTGACGGGGATGCGACATTATGGGAAAAACAAGTAATCGGAACTTCGGGTGTTCATAATGCTGTTGTGGCAGATATTGGGAACGATGGGGATTTTGATATTTTTGGTTCAAACTGGACAGGTAATCCGCCATTGCATTTGTGGGAAAATGTTCTGTCGCCAATTGATGAATGGCAATATACTGAAATAACCAGCAACCACCGAAGAACTTTTGGGCTAACATTTGGCAAGGTAAACAGTGATGATTATGCAGATATTGTTTCAGGGAGATTTTGGTATCGGAATCCTGGAGATTTAAGCATTCCGGGATGGACTAGAACCTTTCTTCCTTCGGGAATGGAAGCCGCTTTGATGATTGATGTTGATGATGATAGTTTAGCTGATATTCTCGCAATGAAAGATGAGGGGAATATTGCAATTTATTGGCTGGAAGCAACAGATACAAGTGGTGCGAGTTGGACAGAGCTAAAAATTGGAGAGGTTCAGGAAGCAAGTCATTCTCTTGGCTCTCAGGGTCATAAAATCGGTGAACTTGTTGGTGGAGGCAAACCTGAAATTGTTTTTTCCAGCGGCGATGGAATTTATTATTTTGAAATACCGGTAAATCCTGATACTTCAACCTGGACGAAAGTAAGAGTTAGTAGTAATCCCTCTGATGAAGGGTTTGGAATCGGGGATATTGACAATGATGGTTTTGCTGATATCGCAGCTACCACCGGAAGTAGCAAAACTGTTGAGTGGTACAAAAATCCCGGTGATAGCAGTGCAGATTGGACTGCATTTCAGTTAGGCACAGTTGCTGAAATCAATTTTCCCGACAGATGTGAAATTGGAGATCTGAGCGGCGATGGCAAACTGGATGTGATTGTCACCGAAGAGAATGGTGACCCTGCCGATGCTAAAACGTATTGGTGGGAACAACCTTCAAGCCCTATGAACATAGGCTGGCCAAGACACTTACTGACTACGCAGGCTACTACACATTCTCTCTCGCTTGCTGATATTGATAATGATAATGATTTGGATATCATAACTGGTGAACATCGTGGGGATGAACGGGTTCGTATATGGGAAAACCGGGATAGCGATACTTCTTTTGTGGGGCACACCATCGCTATAAATAAAGAAAGCCATTTAGGAACTAAACTGTACGATTTAAATAATGATGGCGTTCTCGAAATTGTGAGTATCGCATGGGATGACCCGGGTTTTATTCACCTTTGGCGAAATGATTCTTTAGCCTCACTAATTCCCCAGGAGTCATGTGTCACCTTTAATTTTGATGTGACAGGTGGTGCCTGGTATCTTGTGTCTCTTCCGGTAATACCTGACGACAATACTCTGAGTGCTGTGTTCCCCGGCGCCATTGCCGCTTTTGGCTGGGATTTCGCAAACCAAACTTATGAGACTGCGACAACTTTAGAACCAAGGCGCGCTTACTGGCTGCTATTTCAGACGGAGGCCGTGGTAGAAGTCTGTGGCGTTGTAGTGAATTCATACGAGACCAATTATACATCACAAGGCTGGGATATGATTGGTTCAGTGCGGGGTGTTAGTCAAACCGTTACTACTGAGCCACCTAATAGCATTTTAGCTGTTTTTGGTTGGAACGAAACACAGCAGAATTATTATACAGTAAATCCTTTTGAGGTCAATGAAAAACAAGGCTACTGGGGTTTGATATTTGATGTTCCCAATATTATGACTGTTGGTGGCGCTGCACCGATGTTAACAATAACAGGACAACAAAACCTTGAAGATTTTTATGAAACATATGGTCAACTGCCCCCTGCGTTACCTGTCTATGTGTCGGTAAATAGCCCAGGCAGTGTGCTACCCGGAACTTTTGGTCTCTCACATAATTATCCAAACCCATTTAATCCTGAAACAAGAATTGAATTTGATATTCCGGAGAATGTAAACGGGGCTGTGCCGGTTAAATTGGTTGTTGTGAATATAACCGGACAAGTTGTAAAAGTGATTTTGAACGAGAGCAAGTCTGCAGGATCTTATAATGTAAAATGGAATGGGAAAAGTGACCAAGGTATTCAAATGCCTTCAGGCGTTTATTTTTACTTCTTACATGCCGGAGATTTTAAGGATACCAAGAAAATGTTATTGTTGAAATAGAAAATTGGTAGAAGATACGATATGATGAAAAATAATCAGGTTAACTCAATATGCCCTGCTTGTGAATCCAACTCAGTTGAAATATTTTATGAAGTTGAATCTTTCCCGGTTCATACCGTTTTAAATATGAAAACCCGTGATAGGGCACTAAACTATCCACAGGGAGAAATTCGCCTTGGGTTTTGCAATAGGTGCGGATTTATTTATAACACAGTATTTGATTCCTCATTACTTGAGTATTCCACCGAGTGTGAGGAGTCACAAGGTTACTCCGCTACTTTTAATAAATTCAACCGGCAGATGGCTGTTGAACTCGTAGAAAAATACAATCTCAAAAACAAAAAGATTGTTGAGATTGGCAGCGGCAAAGGTGATTTCTTAATCATGTTGTGTGAGCTTGGCAATAATTCAGGAGTTGGAGTTGACCCGGCTTATGTTGAGGGCCGCCAGCAAAGCGAGGCGCTCACCCGGATAGAGTTTATTAAGGACTTTTATTCAGAAAAGTATGCTTCTCATAAAGCTGATTTGTACTGTTGTAAAATGACGCTTGAGCATATTCAAAATCCACTTGAATTTATGCGAATGGTACGAAGCGCAATTGGAAATGAGTTAGACAGTATCGTCTTTTTTCAAATCCCCAATGTCTCACGAATACTTGAAGATTGTGCATTTGAGGATATCTATTTTGAGCATTGCTCATACTTTAGTCCAAGTTCATTAACGAATCTATTTCAAAATTCAGGTTTCGAAGCTCTTGATTTGAAAACAGGGTATAGTGACCAATACCTTATGATAGAAGCAAGGCCTGTAAAAGATGACGTAGTTAAAAAGGAGGGTTTTGGTGACACTGAGATCTTGAAAAATCAGGTTTTAGATTTTAGTCAGGCTTTCCAAAAGAAAAGTGGATTCTGGACTGAAAAGTTGCAAGAGTTCAAACAAAAGAACTTAAAAACAATTATTTGGGGTTCGGGCTCAAAAGGGGTGGTTTTTTTAACTTTGCTGAATACTACGCAAATTGAATATGTCGTTGATATTAATCCGCACCGGCAGGGGACCTATATGGCAGGCAACGGACAACTTATTGTTTCACCGGATGCATTAAAAGAGTATGAGCCGGATGTGGTTATTATTATGAATGCCATTTATAAAGAAGAAATCAAGGCAGACTTAGAAAAAATGAATCTTTATCCCGAGTTATTTACTGTTTAGGAAAATGGAGTAATTGGTTAAAATGAAATGTCCTGTTTGTGAAAGTGACAGCCCTTCAGTTTTTTTTGAAATGGATGATGTGCCGTTGTTCTGTAATATTTTATGCTCAACAAAAGATTATGCTTTGGCCGTACAGAAAGGTGATATTAAATTGGCTTTCTGTGGTGATTGCATGCATGTTTATAACTCTGATTTCAAACCCGAGCTTTTGGACTATACCCCGGAATATGAAAACTCATTACATTTTTCAAATAAGTTTCAGGACTATGCTTCGAGTTTAGCCAATACTATAGTTGAGAAGTATAATATTCAAAATAAAAGCGTGATAGATGTTGGCTGTGGCCAGGGTGATTTTCTTAAAATGGTTTGCGATGTTGGCAACAACAAAGGCTTTGGATTTGATCCCAGTTTTCGTGATGAAAAGCGCCAGGATGGTAGCATCTCTGCTGATTTAGAAATCATCAAAGACTACTACTCTCCGAAATATTCTAACTACAGCGCAGATTTGCTCTGTTGTCGCCATGTTCTGGAGCATATTTTTGAACCAGGTCAGTTTATGCAATCTATCAGAACAGCTTTGCAAAATCGAAAAGATGCCGTGTTGTTTTTCGAAGTTCCAAATGTTCTGTATACTTTGCGAGATATGGGGATATGGGATCTCATTTATGAACATTATTCCTATTTCAACTCTTTTTCCATCACGAACCTTTTTAAATGTTCCGGTTTTGAGGTTTTAGATACATATGAAACCTTTGCAGGGCAATTTTTGTGTATTGAAGCACGCTTGACGGATAATTCACAATCTTCCGAGTTGATGATTTCAGAAGATATTAGCAACTATGTTAGTCTTTTCCAAAAGCAATATGCAGAGAAAAAAGACAGTTTTGCAAAGCAGCTTAGTGAAATAAAAGAAAATAATTTAAAAGCTGTTTTATGGGGTGCCGGCTCAAAAGGTGTAACTTTTTTGAATACGTTCAAGATTAAAGATGAAATCCAATATATTGTCGACATTAATCCTCGCAAGCAGGGAATGTTTGTGGCAGGTACAGGGCAAAAAATTATTTCACCAGATTTTCTGCGAGAGTTTAAGCCTGACGTTATTTTTATCATGAATGCAATTTACAGAAATGAAATTCAAAAAATGATGGATGAATTTCAAATAGACGTTAAATTTTTGACAGTATAATAATGTACGAATTTGAAGTTAAGAATAATCAGCTGAACGGAAACCTTGCTCGTGATATTGCAGAATTCTTTCAGAATAATGAATCTCAAATAACTCATCGTTCAGTTCTGGAATGGGGTGAACATTGCACTGAATGCGCAATTCCGCAGTGTTATTCTACCTGTGATTTCTATAGCCCTCGTTCTGATGGGAAATGCCAAAGATTTTTGAATGGCCTTAAGCGTTATGCGGTCAGGAATTCTTTTTATGGTTATGTTAACGAATTTACTTTTAAGAAATGGGGCAAGTTTTGGAGCCCGGGTAATGTCCGACTTTTTAGTACTGAAAAAGCTAATAAAATCGAGAAGTTGAATTTTCAGGTATCCAGCTTAATTCAAATTCTACCGTTTGCAAATGTGAAAATATCAGGTAGTTCGGTAACAGGGGTTTTCCAAAATCGAAGAAGAAATTGGTCTTTGAATAATACGAAATTCCAGGATGAACAGGCTCCTGATTATTTCATGCTCGAAGTTTATAATCCAAATAGTTTTTCTGTAGATTTAACTCTTGAAATTCGACCCAACGGCGAGAAATCTCATATGCCTTATTTGAAACTCCTTAAGACCGAAGGCTTTAAGCGGTTCCAAATACCATTTTCCGAAATCCATGACATAGTTGATACTACAAAACCATTCGGAATTAATATAACTCCAAACCTTCAAACTGAAAATGTCACTTTGTATTTTGGTGCGATGGAATTTGTTTGCAATAAGCACTCTGCTGAGGGGAAGGTAGATAAGCCTAAGAAAATTAAAGTAGTGGTTTGGGATTTGGATAATACACTTTGGGACGGTATTTTAGTTGAGGATGGCCCTGAAAATCTAAAATTGAAAGAGAACGTTTTTTCAATAATTGAAGAATTGGATAATCGAGGCATATTATTAAGCATTGCAAGTAAAAATAATCCATCGGAAGCAGTTGAGGTTTTGGAAAAATTTAAACTCAATGATTATTTTCTTTTTCCACAAATTTCATGGGAACCTAAAAGTCAATCTATTAAAAAAATCGTAAAACGTTTAAATATAGGTATTGATACTGTCGCCTTTATTGATGATTCTTCCTTTGAAAGGGCCGAGGTTTTTGAAGTTTGCCCCGAGGTTATGTGTATTGATGCAATTAAATATCAAGAAATACTATCATATCCTGAGTTTATTTTACCTAAAACTGCGGACTCGGCAAAACGTAGAGAATTTTATAAAAATCAAATTACGCGGGAAGAAATACAAAGTGATTTTTCCGGAGATTATTTTTCTTTTTTAAAGAACTGTTCAATTAAACTTCAAATAAAGGAGTTTTCAGAAAATCATCTCGAGCGGATTCATGAGCTTACTCAGCGTACCAATCAAATGAATTTTTCGGGTAACCGGTACACAAAGGAGCGGTTGAAGGAAATGCTGAATGATTCCGAATTGATTTGTATCGTACTTGATTGTTCGGATAAGTTCGGAAGTTACGGAACAGTTGGATTCTCTGTAATTCAAAAATCAGATATAAGAATGATTGACCTGATGTTCAGCTGTCGTATTCAAGCAAAACGGGTGGAGCATGCCTTGTTTACATATCTACTCAATTTATATAAAAAAGATGGGGCAAAAGTATTTAGAGTAAATTATCGAAAAACTGAAAGGAATGCACCTTCTGGTAAAGTTTTTGACGATTTTTCTTTTATTACTGAATCCGAAGTTGATGGAATATTTCAACTTTCTTATGACCTTAGTCGAGAGGTCCCTGATGATGGCGTACTGAAAGTTGCAGGTTTCAGATTATAAAATGAATCGTTTAACAAGATTGTCTGTCCGTAATTTTTGTCGTAAACCGTTTAAGTTAAATCTGGAAAATGCTATTGTTTCTTTTACTTTTGATGATTTTCCGGATTCCGCCTTTAGAAACGGAGCTACTTTACTTGAGTCCTTTGGTGCAACCGGTACTTTTTATATTGCAGCAAGCTTATTAGGAAAGAATGGACCAAGCGGAGTTCATATCTCCCGCGATGAACTCCAAAATTTACGGGAAAGAAACCATCATGTTGGTTGCCATACATATTCCCATATAAATGTTGATTCAATTGCTGAAAGTGAATTAGAGTCCGAAGTTCAAAAGAACAAAGATGCTCTAGAGGAAATACTGTCCGAGGATGAATATCCTCATTTTTCTTACCCTTTCGGGAAGCTTTCATTTTCATCAAAAAAAAAGTTGAGCAAATTTTATGATTCAATGCGAGGTACGCACCCTGCTATAAACAAAGGGGAGATTGATCTCGCCTTTTTAGATTCTGTGGCGTTATATGAAAATCGATTTTCAAAGATTGAAATAGATAAATGGATTGAACGTGTCGTTGCAGATAAAGGGTGGCTGATTTTCTACACACATGATGTTCAGGTGAAACCTTCTAATTGGGGTATTTCGATCAATTCTTTTAATTATACTTTAGAAAGGGTAGCGGCTTCCGATGCCTTAATTTTAAATGTAAAAGACGCATATGATTTCATTACAAGAAAAAAAGAAAATTAAAACTACAAAATTGCTGGAAGTATCTGTTTGTGTGCCCACCTTTCGTCGACCGGAATCCTTACGTAGATTGCTAAAAAGTTTTTTGGAATTATTAGACATTGATTTTCTGAAAATGGAATTTGTCATTGTCGACAATGATTCATCTCAGAGCGCTAAACCGGTTTTTGAAGAGTTTAAACACCAGTTCCCTAATTTTAACTATTTTACTCAGTCTGAACAGAATATTGCATTGACCAGAAATATGCTCGTGGAAGAATCCTGCGGAGAATGGATTGCTTTTATTGATGATGATGAGGTTGCTGATAAGCAATGGCTCGCTTCTTATCTTGAACTAAAAAACAGATTAGATGGAGATGGTTTTTTTGGTCCGGTATATTCAGTTTTTGAGAGTGAACCACCAGCATGGTTGGAGCGAGATTTTTTCTTTAAGCGAAAATCTTTTTTAACCGGTGCACAAATCCCCGAGCAGGATGCACGCACAGGAAATGCTTTTTTAAAACGAAAATTATTTCTCAAGAATAAGTTTGATCCGGATTTTGGATTGACTGGCGGTGAGGACTCTGATCTATTTGCCCGAATGATTGAAAAAGAGAAGGCGAATTTTTTTTGGTGTAACGAAGCAATTGTACGCGAATATGTTCCAAAGGAGAGGCTTGATTGGCGTTGGTTGATAAAGCGTTCTTTTAGAACGGGTATAACTTTTACGATTGTGAGTAATCGAAAAACAGATAATTCAGTTTCAGCGGTATTGGGCTTAATCAAATCGACAGCAGGTACAATTTTCTTTTTACTTCATGCAATAGTCAGTATCTTTAGACAGCGCAAATATTTGGTGAAATCGGCAATGCGCTTGAGTCTCCAGATTGGACATATTTTAGGTTTTTTCAATTACTCTTATAACGAGTATAAGGTAAAGCCTGCTAACCATTCTTTCAGCAAATAAATATAATTAATCCACGCTCAGGTTAATATTCTGTGGAATTGCCGGTGCTGTTGTATCAACGTTATTTGCTATAGTGACATCGATGTCATCAAAAAAGGCCGCATCATTTAGTGAGCCGATTCCAAGTCTGCCGCTGCCATCAAAACTGCTAATTATGTCTAGAATGGTTGTCCCATCGTATTTCACGATGAGTTTGTTGTTGATTTTGGTCAACTCAAAATCATGATAAGCGTTATCGCTGAGTGCAAAATTTGCAGTTGCCAGATCTATTCGCGAACCATTTTCGATTTTATGTACAGCTGACCATTCCGCCGTTGCATTTAGAATAAAGTAATAATAATTATCATCATTCTGGTAATCGAACACGATTGCAAAGTCTGCCGCAGTGTTCTCCTGAATATTCTCTATTGTTTTAACCTTTAGCCCCATTGTGAAATTGTCGAAAGTTCTGTTTTTTATTAAACTGTAGGTTGCTAGCTTATTGTCAATTGGCGTCAAGTTAGTCGTTGAAATAACATATTTATTATCTGAACCTTCGGGTAAAATTTTCCAATAATTTTCATTATTGGGTTCCCAGTTTTGAATGTCCCCGTAATAACTGATATTTGAAAATAATTGAGAAATCACACTCACGCTTAATACTTTTGAAACGTTTTCGCCTTGAGAATCTCTTACAGTAAAGGAAATATTGTTCTCCCCGCCTTGCTCATTTGTTACCCCCTGCAAGGTATTGCCATTTAATGATATTCCGCTTGGAAGGGCACCATTGGAAATGGACCATTCATAAGGTGCAGAGCCACCAATTGCGATCAATTGGTAGTTAAAGTCTTCACCAATATAAATATTAGGTATGTCTGTCGTAGATATTTGCAGTGGGATACCCTCTTGGCTAACCAAAGGGTGTGGGTAAATGTATGGCGTATACCCTGGTTTCTGTGTCGAAAAGAAGTCACGGTTTTCTTGAATTACATTTGTATCGCTCGAATTAACTTTCGCTTTAACCAGAGAGCCGTTGTATGTGTTATTCCAAATATACGTGTTTCGAATTTGATCCGGGCAAGGATAACTGCAATTTCCCCTCTGACCATCATTAGAAAGATCTATAGGTATGCTAAAAGTCCCTTCCAACGTGTTTTCGAAAATCACACCATCACCGCCTCGAATGCTAAGGCCCGTAAATCTGCTATTTGCTTTAATGAGGTTGTTGTAAATTTCGTAGCTGCGACTTCCTCGTGGCCAAAAGTCATAACCATGCACATCAATAGCATGGACGCTTACCTGGTCATCTGAAATTTCATTGTACCGAAAGACGTATTTTGAGCCATTGTTTGAAGTCATGTGATGCCAAGTACTTAGCTCCATATAATTATCTTCAACATAAATTGCATTCGCAGTTCCCAATTCGAGTGGCTTATCCCAGTTTGCATCGCCATTTCCAACTACAACGATACCGTACCTTGAGTGCTCTGAGAAAATATTATGGTCAATTACTCCTCTTGCATCATCGCCACGAACGGTGATTGCAGAACCGACAAATTTTCTAAATTTCATATTATCAATTCTGAAATCTTTACAGTTGTTGTAGATGTTTATACCCTGACCGTTTTCCGGATCCACGCCCTGCATTGTCATTCCGGTTATCCGAGATAAAGGGTTGCCGTTTGAGCCATCGATTTCAATCATTGCCTGGCTTGAACTGGTTGTTCTCCGTAAAATAGTCTGATCGACGCCAGCTCCCTTCAGGGTTATTCCTGCCTGCATTTTTACCATCTGGTTAAAGGTAAAGGTTCCCGCCGGTATATTAATTACATCTCCTTGCGATGCTTGATTAATCGAGTTTTGAACATCAGAAGGATTTCCACTTGCAGCATTGATTTCACGTGCATACAACCTGTTTTCTAGTAGTAAATTTACAAACAACATAGTCGTGAGTGCAATTACGAATTTGAATTTCAGCATAGTTCTTAGAACCTCCAGCTCTGTCTTATCAGCAAAACAAATGAAAAGTTTGCAAATTTAATGCCAGGTCTTCGTAGTGTTTTTAATAAAAATCGGAATAAGCAGTAAGAACCTTTATTCCAAATATGGTTTCTATTTTTTTTTGTTTATTAAACCATTCTGCATAACTATAGGGACTAACAGATTAGATCTCACATTGTTTTATAAGATTTTACATCTATTGGATTAGTGAGTAGATATTTCATAGCTTACACTTTTAATTCAAGATAGAGCAACTATTCAGACAGACCATTTTTTCAGGCGATTAAATCGTTACTTTTTAAATTGCTTCTTTGCATGAAAAAACCTACTTTCACGACCAATTTAACAGGTGAAATATAGTTTTAATTAAATGAGCATCCTACATCTTAGTTTATGAATGCAAAATTAGTATTACAAGATGGTTCAACATTTGAAGGTACTGCATTTGGTGCAGAAAAAGCTGCGGCAGGTGAAGTCGTTTTTAATACAGGTATGGTTGGTTATCCTGAGTGCTTCACGGATCCATCTTATGCCGGTCAGATTTTGGTTTTAACCTATCCGTTGATTGGTAATTACGGGGTCCCCGATTTTACGAATGTCCCTGATTTGATTAGCTCAGCATTTGAGTCTTCAAAAATTCATATTTCAGGCCTTATTGTGGCCGATTATTCTGTTGAATACAGCCACAGAGAAGGTTACTCTAATTTGAGTAATTGGCTTCAAACCAGCGGTATACCTGCAATCACAGGCATAGATACACGCTTTATTACGCAAAAATTGCGGGAGTATGGTTCAGTGCTCGGCAAAATTGTTGTCGATAATAATGATGTGGAATTTCATGATCCTAATATCGATAATCTGGTTGCACAAGTCTCAATTGATGCACCTAAAGAATTTGGGCAAGGCAAAAAGAAAATATTAGTTTTCGATTGCGGCTGCAAATATAATATTATACGCTCTCTTGTAAATAGAAATGTAGTAGTGAAAGTTGTTCCCTGGAATTGGGATATTGAGAATGAAACTTATGATGGGGTTCTGATTTCAAACGGACCGGGAAACCCCAAAATGTGCGCGGAGACAGTCCATTCAATTCGTGGTTTGCTTGAAGCTGGTATCCCGACCTTTGGAGTATGCCTTGGCAATCAATTACTGGCGCTTGCAGCCGGTGCAGATACCTATAAGCTAAAATTTGGACATCGCAGCCAGAACCAACCCTGTATTCGGGTGGGTAGTAAGCGCTGCTTCATTACGTCGCAAAATCATGGGTATGCTGTGGACGAAACTAGCCTGCCCGATGGCTGGGAGCCGTGGTTTTTTAATGCCAATGACGGAACGAATGAAGGCATTCGGCATAGTTCAAAGCCGTTTATGTCCGTACAATTTCACCCTGAGGCTACTCCGGGTCCGGTTGACACAGCCTTTTTATTCGATGAATTTATAAACCTTCTGTAAAGTAAGATTATGATGAAACTTCCCCAAAAGGTAATAATTCTTGGTAGCTCAGCATTAAAAATCGGTGAGGCCGGTGAATTTGATTACTCTGGCAGTCAAGCCATTAAAGCACTGAAAAGTGCAGGCATTGAAACCGTTCTTGTAAATCCCAATATAGCCACAATTCAAACCTCTGAGCATCTCGCGGATAAAGTTTATTTTTTACCTGTGAATGCAAAATTTGTTGAAAAAATTATTTCCAAGGAAAGGCCCGATGGTATCTTTCTTGCCTTTGGTGGACAGACAGCGTTAAATTGCGGACTGGAATTGGCTGAAAAGGGTGTTTTGAAAAAATATAATATTGAAGTGCTCGGCACTCCGATAGATGCAATAAAAGATACTGAGGACAGGGGGCGGTTTGTAGAGAAGCTAAAAGAAATTGAGGTCAAAACTCCACTTAGCAAGGCGGTTCATTCCGTTGACGAAGCACTCGCCGAAGCGAAGAAAATCGGTTACCCGGTTATGATTCGTATTGCTTATGCCCTCGGCGGTTTAGGTTCCGGGATTTGTTATTCTCATGAAGAACTGAAGGAACTGTCTGACAGGGCTTTCACCCACACAACACAAATTTTGGTCGAAGAATACCTCTCAGGCTGGAAGGAAGTTGAGTACGAAGTCGTGCGGGACGCATTCGATAATTGTATTACCGTTTGTAATATGGAAAATTTTGATCCACTTGGTATTCATACCGGTGAAAGCATTGTCGTTGCTCCAAGCCAAACCCTCAACAATCAGGAATATCATGAATTGCGTGAAATTGCTATTCGCACAGTTCGGCATATCGGTATTGTTGGCGAGTGTAATATTCAATATGCTCTGAATCCCGAAACAGGTGATTACCGCGTTATTGAAGTGAACCCAAGGCTTTCCAGAAGTTCTGCACTTGCTTCCAAAGCGACTGGTTACCCGCTTGCTTTTGTCGGTGCCAAGCTTGCACTTGGGTATTGTTTAACTGATATAAAAAACTCTATTACTCAAACTACAATGGCCTGCTTTGAGCCGGCGCTGGATTATGTTGTTGTAAAAATTCCGCGCTGGGATTTAAAGAAATTCCAAAAGGTCTCTACCCGAATTGGTACGGCTATGAAGTCGGTTGGTGAAGTAATGGCCATAGGGCGAACCTTTGAAGAAGCATTACAAAAAGCATTGCGCATGTTGGATATTGGCGCGGAAGGATTAACTGCCAATTCCCAGTTTAACTTCAACGGTCCGGATGAAATTAAGGAAGAGTTAGGCAATCCAACAGATGAACGAATTTTTGCCGTTGTTGAAGCTTTTAAAAATGGCATGACCGCCGATGAAATTTACGACCTGGCAAAAATAGATCAATGGTTTTTATACAAAATTGAGCGGGTTGTCAAAATAGAAAAATTATTGGCAACTTACGCCAATGGAGTCTGTCCTAAGAACATACTGGTCAATTCCAAGCAGGCGGGATTTTCAGATTTACAAATTTCAAAAATTCTCTGTTGTGAAGAACAGGAAGTTCGAGAAATGCGATTAAATTATGGTATTCATCCCGTTGTGAAACAAATAGATACTTTAGCCGCTGAGTTCCCGGCGCAAACGAATTATCTATATCTCACATATAACGGCATGGCCAATGACGTAACTTTCGGAACCCAAAACACTGTAATTGTTTTGGGTTCAGGAGTTTACCGGATCGGGAGTTCAGTTGAATTCGACTGGTGCTGTGTGAATGCGGTTATGACTTTGCGTAAGTTCGGTTATAACACAATTCTTATCAATTATAACCCGGAAACTGTGAGCACGGATTATGATGAATGCGAACGGCTATATTTTGACGAACTCAGTTTTGAAAATATTTTAGAAATTTATGCGATGGAAAAGCCGCTTGGTTTAATTATTTCCATGGGCGGCCAGATTCCCAATAATCTCGCCTGGCGCCTTGGCAATGCCGGATTAAAAATATGGGGAACGTCGCCTGAAAATATTGACCGCGCAGAAAATCGCCATAAATTTTCCAGCCTGCTCGATAAAATGGGAATAGATCAGCCTGAGTGGCAAGAACTGGTTTCCATTGATGCGGCAAAGAAATTTGCCCATGAAGTCAATTATCCGGTTGTGGTTCGGCCTTCTTATGTTTTAAGCGGAGCCGCCATGGGCGTTGCTGCCAACGACGAAGAGCTAACTTTCTTTTTGGAAAAAGCTGCGGATATTTCTAAAGATCATCCGGTTGTAATTAGTAAATTTTTAGAGAATGCCAAAGAAATAGAATTTGACGGCGTGGCGAAAGATGGTGAAGTGGTGCTATATGCTATCTCAGAACATGTGGAAAACGCGGGCGTACATTCCGGTGATGCAACGCTGGTACTTCCTCCGCAAAGAACCTACATCGAAACCATGCGCCAAATTCGTTTGGCTTCACAAAAAATTGCTAAAAATCTTGAAATAACCGGACCTTTCAATATTCAATTTATCGCAAAAAATAATTCGGTAAAAGTAATAGAGTGTAACTTACGTGCATCACGCAGTTTCCCGTTTGTGTCAAAAGTTTACAAAACAAATTTTATTGAAGCTGCAACACGAGCTTTTATAGATGAGCCAATAAGTGTAAATTCAAAATCATTTTTAGAGCTTGAATATGTCGGCGTAAAAGCGCCCCAGTTTTCATTTACCCGCTTGGCTGGTGCGGATCCAATTCTCGGCATAGAAATGGCTTCGACTGGAGAAGTGGGCTGTCTTGGCCGTACTTTTGAGGAAGCTTTTTTAAAAGCGCTTATTTCAGTCGGTGTGAAAGTACCGATTCAATCGATACTGCTATCTTCCGGTCCATTGGAAAGTAAGGCAGAGCTTGTAGAAAGCGCCAAAGGCTTGGCAGATATTGGCGTAACCATTTATGCCACCAAAGGAACCGCCGCTTTTATGAGACAATACGGTCTGGAAATTGAAGTTTTAAACTGGCCGCTTAAAAATAAAAAACCAAATATAATGGATTATCTTGTTGAAAAGAAAATAGATTTGGTTGTCAACATTCCTAAGAATTACCAGAAAGAAGAGTTGACAAATGATTATATGGTTCGAAGAAGAGCGGTTGATTGTGGCGTTCCGCTTATTACTAATATTCAACTTGCCAAGCGTTTCTGCGACGCAGTCTGCAACTCAAAGATTGAGGATTGGGAAATTAAACCCTGGAACGAATATTAAATGGTTTTATGTATATTTACGTAAAATAACTTGCATTTATTTTAGAAAGTGATATATTGGTGGCTTACTTAAAACAGGGTTTGATAAAATCATGCTTATAAGAATGCACTTCCAGACTAATCAGCGGAAATCGATTTTATTCAAAACCGAAAAACTAAATTTGAAATCAATTTAAATGCACTCAACTTGAGTGCATTTTTTGTTTGTACCCAGAATGAAAAAAAACGTTAATATGTCGGAGGTAAAAATTGAGGGCTAATCTAAGCGAGTTGTTTAAATTACAAACTGTTGATCAGGAGTTGCAATCAATAGAAGAGACCAAAGGGGATTTGCCTCAACAAGTGGAGCGACTTAAGAAAGAGATAGATGATTTAAAACTGGATTGTGAGAACACAAAAGCGGAACTTTTAGAAACAAAAAAGCAACTTGCATTAAATGAAGGTGACTTGAATTCATTTCAAGACAAATTGAAACTGCTTAAAGAAAAACTGTATGCAGTTACCTCCAACAAAGAATACGATGCAATTACTACAGAAATTGATTCGATGCAGGAAAAAATAAGTGAATCAGAAGATAATACTCTGGAAATGATTGAAAAAGAAGAAACTTTGAACACGGCGGTGGAAGAACTGGAACCAAAGATTGTTTTACTTGAGGAAGGTTTAATTCAAAAGAATGAAGAACTGAATAAGAAAATTACGGTCACTGAAAAGGAATATGAAGAATTTAAAAAACAGCGTAATGAGATTTCTGCCAATATAAAACGTCCGGTTCTATATCAATATGAAAGGATTAGAAAAGGACTCGGCAATACCGCTGTAGCAAATATCTCTTCGTACGCCTGTGGTGGATGTTTTACAACAATCCCGGCGCAAAAAGCTGTTGAAGTTAGGACGATGAGTGAGCTCATTTTATGTGAATCTTGTGGTAGAATTTTGGTTTACGTAAATGGAGAGGAAGTAGTACCAAATTAGTATATAAATATTTCAAATAGCAATCCAAAGTAGTTCAGGCGATCGCGCTTCGGATATTCGGAGTGAGGAAAGTCCGAACACCGCAGGGCAGGGCGCTTCGTAACGCGAAGGAGGGGAAACCCTACGGATAAGTGTCACAGAAAATATACAGCCGATGAGCCCGTTCATTCGGGCAACAGGCAATGGTGCAATGGTGAGGTAAGAGCTCACCTTTTTTGTCAGTGATGGCAAAAAAGATAAACCCCGCCCGGTGCAAGACCAAATAGATTTCGCTTATCCCGATTCGTTGGGGTAATAAGGCTGCCCGCTTTATACCAGATTAATTTCGGGTAGCGAAATGGGTAGGTTGCTTGAGCCTGATAGCAATGTCAGGCCTAGATAAATGGTCGCCTCCCCTGTTTACAGGGAAGACAGAATTCGGCTTATCGGACTACTTTGGATTAATTCTTCCGAGTATGGAGATTCTATGGAATTAAATTGGCAACTGTTGGACGGCCATGATCAAGAACAAATAAAAACTTTTGCCAATCAACTAAACTCATCACCGGTTCTCGCCAAAATTCTACTAAACCGTGGCATCGATAATATTGAAGATGCCCGAAAATTTTTTATTCCAAAACTAGAAAATTTACACGATCCGTTTGAAATGGCTGGTATGCATACGGCTGTGGAACGCTTTCAAAGCGCATTAGCAAATAATGAAAAGGTGCTGGTTTACGGAGACTACGACGTTGATGGTACGACTGCCACATCTTTGATGTACCTCTTCCTGAAGTCTGTAGGCTGCACTGTTGAGTATTATATCCCGGATCGAATTACTGAAGGTTACGGCGTTTCAGATAAAGGCATTGAATATGCGCGTGAAAACGGCATCTCCCTTATTATTACGGTAGATTGCGGTGTTACTGCAACGCGTGAAATCGCCCTGGCTAAATCACACAATATAGATTTCATTGTTTGCGATCACCATCAACCTGACCTGGAATTACCTCCTGCAGTAGCTGTTTTAAATCCCAAAAGAAGTGACTGCCCCTATCCATTTAAGGAATTAGCAGGTGTGGGGGTTGCGTTTAAATTTTTACAAGCCTATCAGCAAAAAACGAATCTTGATGAATCGGAAATTTTCAAATATTTACCCCTGGTTGCAATGGGGTCGGCTGCTGATATTGTTCCACTTGCCGATGAAAATCGTACATTTGTAAGACATGGACTTGAAACGATTTGTGACAGCTCGAATGTTGGCTTAAACGCCTTAATTGATATTACTGCATTGAAAGGTAAGGACATCGGGACGGGACAGGTTGTTTTTGTGTTAGCGCCCAGAATTAATGCTGTAGGCCGTTTAGGTGACGCAGATCGTGCTGTGCATTTGTTAACCACAGATAATCATCAAACCGCTGCCAACATAGCCCGAATCCTGGAATCGGAAAACCATGAACGGCGGCTTATTGATGAAACCACTCGTGAGCAAGCGTTTGAGATCATCGAATCAAACGAGTCACCTCCTGCCGATGAGTATGCCTTTGTGCTAAATCAGGAGCAATGGCATCCCGGGGTGATCGGTATCGTCGCATCCAGAATTGTTGAGCGTTATTTCCGGCCAACAATTATGATCGCTACAGAAAATGGTATGGGCAAGGGCTCTGCTCGCAGCATCCCCGGGTTTGATATTTATGAGACGTTGAAAGAGTGCAGCGATTTGATGACCAGTTTTGGAGGCCACAAATATGCAGCCGGTCTGAGCATAGAAACCGAAAAAATCCCACTTCTGCGTGAAAAGTTTTGTCAGATCGCCTCTGAGCGATTAACTGAAGATATGCTTATTCCGGATCTCACCATCGAAGCGGAATTAGACTTCAAAGATATTACCCCTGAATTTTTAAAATTGATGGATAAAATGGCGCCTTTCGGCCCGAAAAACAGTCGCCCTAATTTTCTGTCTAAAAAGCTCGAAGTCGTAGGCAGTCCAACAATTGTTGGTAAAAATCACCTCAAATTTAAAGTGCGGCAAAGCGGTGTAGTTATGGATGCTATCGGTTTTAACCTTGGCGATAAAATCTACAGACTCTCTCCCGGGGAGGCCAATGTTGACGTGGTTTATGTTATCGATGAAAATCATTTTAGGGGTAGAACGACTATCCAGTTGCGGGTTAAAGATTTAAGATGATCAATGATTTATATTTCTAAAATTATGTCTCAATATATATGAAAAAATACATCAGCCAAATAAATAAAAAATCTGATGACTTCAAAGACCGAAAAGGGGCGATGCTGACAAAACTCAGCGAGCTCAACCGGATTTTGAAAGAAACCGATACCGAAAATCCCGAGTCCGTCAAAAAATTAAGCAAGCGCGGAAAATATCCTGCACGTGAGAAAATAAAGAGAATTAGCGATCGCGGCGCTGAGATTCTTGAAGTTGGTCAGCTCGCTGCGATGGATATGTACGATGATATTCCCGGTGGCTATCCATCGGCAGGTTCAATAATTGCGATAACTACGGTTCACGGCAAAAAAGTTGTGGTTATGGCGAATGACCCGCTGGTTAAATCCGGCGCCTGGGTGGAAACCACATGTAAGAAAAATCTTCGTGCTCAGGAAATCGCCATGGATAACAAACTGCCCATCATTTATATGGTAGATTCCGCCGGTGTTAATTTAGAACGACAGGCGGAGATTTTTCCCGATAAATTGCACTTCGGTCGCATCTTCCGCAACAACGCGAAAATGACTGCCATGGGCATCCCTCAAATTTCCTGTGTGTTTGGTTTTTGTGTGGCAGGCGGCGCGTACCTGCCCGGTATGAGCAGTGATCTCGCGATGATCACACAGCACTCATCCATGTTTCTTGCAGGGCCATTTTTGGTGCAGTCAGCTTTGGGACAGGTTGTGGACATGGAAAGCCTTGGCGGCACTGAAATGCACAACGCCATCAGCGGCGTAGCGGACTATCAGTTTGATTCGGAAGACGATGCATTAGAGTGGATTCGTGACCAAATTGGAGCGCTGGGTAATCAGGAAACTACCCGTTTTGCCCGAACGACTCCGGAAAAACCTGCGTATGACCCCGATGAAATTTTAGGCATTTTGCCAGGAAATGCCACGGGCACTTACGAAATGCGCGAAATTATCGCCCGCATTGTTGATGGCAGCCGCTTTGAAGAATTTAAACCGCACTACGGTCAAACTCTAATTACCTGCTTTGCCCGAATTGGCGGATTCGCGGTGGGGATTGTGGCGAACCAAGGTAAAGCGGTAAAGCGCCCAATGCCCGATGACCACCTGGGTCGACCGCAACAGCCGCAGATGCAACTCGGAAATGTGATTTACAGCGATTCGGCAAATAAGGCCTCTCATTTTATCATGCTTTGCAATGAACGTTTGATTCCTTTAATTTTTTTACATGATGTCACCGGTTTTATGGTTGGCAAAATGGCGGAAAATAACGGCATCATAAAAGATGGTGCTGAAATGGTCAACGTGCAGGCGAACTCCGTAGTGCCAAAATTTTCTGTAGTTGTGCGCAATAGCTTTGGCGCCGGCAACTATGCCATGTGTGGTAAAGCATACGATCCGCGCCTGATATATGCCTGGCCAACGGCGAAGCTTGCCGTGATGGATGGTGGCATTGCTGCGGACACAGTGCTTCTGACCAAACGAAAATTGGATGATGAAGGCAAGAAGGAGTTCCGGAAGAAACTGGTGGCAAAGTATGAGCATGAAACCTCGCCATACTTCTCGGCGGCGCGTTTAGTCACCGACGGTGTGATTGACCCTCGCGATACCCGCCGGGTACTCATTGCCGGGCTTGAAATGGCACAAAATAATCCTGATATTCCCGAATACAAAACCGGTGTTTTGAGATTTTAAGAGTGTAGTGTTTATGCAAGTTATGGTTGCAAATTTTGTGAAAAATTTGTTTTATGGAAAGAGAAAATTTGTTGTGAATACCCAAGCTCAACACGTAACGAACTAGGGAAATTATTTTGAAACCCACAGTTTATATCGAAACCTCAATTCCAAGTTACCTTACTGCTCGGCCAAGTAACGATATTCGTGCTACAGCAAACCAAAATACAACCATAGAGTGGTGGGAAACGCGCAAGCCTCAATTTGAAGTATTTATCTCTGAATTTGTAGTTACTGAGGCGTCGCGAGGGAATCCTGATGCAGCAGTTCGTCGGATGGTGGCAATTGAGGGTATTCCAGAATTAGAGGCAACTGAAGAAGCGAGGACTCTTGGAAAGGCATTAATAAGTGAGGGTGCTTTACCTGAGCAAGCAGAGATTGATGCTTTTCACATAGCGGTTGCAGCCGTGAATGGAATTGAGTTTTTTTTAACGTGGAATTGTACACATATTGCAAACGCAGTAATACGCCCCCAAATCGAAATTATATGTCGGGATTACGGTTATGAACCACCGATTATTTGTACACCTCAAGAATTAATGGGAGATTAATGCTATGTGGCAAGATCCTGTCATCAAGGAAACACGAGAGCTTCGCGAGAAGTATGCAGCAGAATTTAAACATGATCCCGACGCTATATTTGAAGATATTCTTAAACGTCAGGTGCAATCCAAACGTAAGCGTGTTTCCTTGCCAGCTCGCAAGCCCGTTCAAAAGCAAACAGCAGCAAACGATGCATGAGCATGGGATAGGCATTGTATCATGCTTTGAAAAAGAGGTTATTGATTCTGGGAAATCATGATTAATAAAAAATTTGATTGCGTTCAAATGGCACGAAAAGAAAGGGAGAGAATCGCTTCTGAAACAGAGGGGAAGTCTCCGAAGGAAATTGTGGAGTACTTTGAGCGAAGAAAAGAAACTCAGGTAGGAAAAACTAAACTATGAAACAACCATTACTTATTGGCAATGGCCAAGGATTTTGGGGTGACAGCATTGATGCCCCGATTAATTTGATGACCGACGGCCCAATTGATTACGTCACCCTTGATTACCTCGCTGAAGTAACCATGTCTATCATGCAGCGGCAAAAGCAGAAAAATCCCAGCCGTGGCTATGCTCCTGATTTTGTGCAGCTCATTAAAGATACGTTGCCGATTTTGATGGAGAAGAATATTAAAGTTATCGCCAGTGCTGGTGGTGTTAATCCTCAGGCTTGCCGCGAGGCTCTGTTCACGGTTGCAAAAGAACTTGGTTTTAGCGGTGTGAAAATCGGCATTGTGGAAGGCGATGACATCCTGACCCGCTTGCCGGATTTGCTGGACGCAGGCGTCGAACTTCGCCACATGGACAATGAGTTGCCGCTTTCTTCTTTCAAAGAAAAAGTTTTATCAGCAAATGTTTATCTCGGTGCGATACCCATCGCGGAAGCGCTGGCACAGGATGCACAAATTATCGTCACCGGACGCGCAACTGATCCGGGTTTGGTTTTGGCCGCCATGATACACGAATTCGGTTGGGCCGCAGATGATTGGGACCGGCTGGCTGCTGGAACTATCGCAGGCCACATTCTTGAATGCGGCGCTCAGGCCACAGGCGGTAATTTTTCACGCTGGCAGGAAGTACCGGATTTTGCCAACATCGGCTATCCGATTGTAGAGGCATTTGCGGATGGCACTTTTATCGTAACCAAACATTCCGGCACCGGCGGAATGGTAACCAAAGACACCGTTGCCGAGCAAATTGTTTACGAAATGGGCGATCCCCAAAATTATATTTCTCCGGATGTTTGCGTCGATTTTACCACAATTCAACTGGAAGAAGTTGGTAAAGATCGGGTGAAAGTCAGCGGCATTAAAGGCATGCCGAGTACGCCTTTCTACAAAGTATCTTTGAGTTATAATAATGGCTACAAAGCCTCGGGCACCCTGACGATAAGCGGCCCGGATGCACACGCCAAAGCAGAAAAGTGCGCTGAAATCATCTGGCAACGCCTCAAAAATGCCAAGTGCTCGTTTGCTGAAACCAACACCGAATTTCTCGGGCTGAATTCCTGCCACGGTGATATTCTACCTTTCCCGGAGCAAGTAAATGAGATCGTTTTGCGGGTATCGGTGAAGGACCAGGATGCTGCAAATGTTACACGTTTTGGCAAAGAGATTGCACCGCTGATAACCAATGGTCCTCCTGGCGTAACCGGTTTTGCCGGAGGCCGACCCAAGCCACAGGAAATCGTGGCCTACTGGCCGGCGTTAATTAAAAAAGAATTGATCAAAACCTCTGTAACCGTGGAGGGAGTTTGAAAATGAGAAAAATAAAATTACGTGAAATCGCACATGCCCGCTCCGGAGATAAAGGCGACAGTTCAAATGTTGGTTTAATTGCCAACGACGAAAAAGCCTTCAACCTAATAAAAAAACTCGTTACGCCAGAGCGAGTAAAACAACATTTTGGTGGTATCGTTAAGGGAGATGTCATCCGATATGAACTTCCTAACCTGCATTGCCTGAATTTTATTTTACACGATTCGCTTGGTGGTGGAGGCAGCGAAAGCTTACGCAATGACGCGCAGGGGAAAACGCATGGTCAGGCGATGTTGTTAATGGAACTCGAAATCCCGGAAGGTATTGAGTAGTGTGTCTCCCTTTGAGAGAAAAGAACATTGTTCGCTTGGAGCGACGAAACGAAGCGTTGATATAACGACCAAAGAAAGAATGACAAACTCAAGGAATAACACCAAGGAAGGAGTACGAAATTATGGATGATACGGTTTTATCAAAAGCTGATCTTGTTACACAGCTTACGACCCTCAACTCGCCAATTGATTTAAACTCATCGGATGCTACAATTGTTCTGGCTGCCGGTCATGGCAAGCGCATCAAATCCGAAACCTCCAAAATGCTGCATGAAGTCTGGGGAAAACCCACAGTGGTCAGGGTTGCGCAGGCTGCGAAACAAGGTCTCAATTCGGACAATCAAATTGTTGTTGTCGGCATTAAAGCAATTGATGTGGCCAAAGCAGTCGGCAAGCAAACGCATTTGTCGTTCGCATTTCAGGGCGAACAAAAAGGTACCGGCCACGCCGTAAAAATTGCTTTGGAGGAAATCTCCGGTTACAGTGGTAATATTTATATTTTCCCCGGAGATATGGGCCTTTTGAGTGCACAGGCTGTTGAAAAGTTTAAGCAGGATTTCATAAATGACAGCTGCGACATGATGGTGCTAACAGGTGTTTTTGACGGCGATTTAAAAGACAATTCCTACGGTAGAATTTTGCGTGTTCCGGAATCCGACGTGTCCGGAAATAGCGCTGGCGAGGATATTGGCAAGGTGATTGAAATTAAGGAGCACAAGGATATTCTCTCTCTCGGTCAGCAGGAATCGTACCGGGTTGCTTTTAATGGCCGCAACTACAGTTTCTCAAAAGATACACTTATTGAACTCCGGGAGTTTAACACCGGCGTCTTTGTTTTTAACGGGGTTAAGCTAATGCACTACATTAATAACCTCGATACGGACAATGCGCAAGGCGAGCTTTACCTGACCGACTTGATACGCATTTTTAATGAAAACCAACTCACCGTTAAAGCTGCGGCAGCGAAAGACAACAGTACGGTTCTCGGTTTCAACGTAAAAAGTGTTTTGAAGGAGATGAATAATTATGCGCGCGGAAATGTCTATGAGCGTCTGAAGGACATTATCACGATTCACGACCAGGAAGATTTTTACATTGCTGATGAAGTGGTTGACCAGATTGTTGAGCTAGATAAAACCAAAGCGCCGCTCGATATAACCATCGGTAAAGGCGTTTATATTGACAAAAACATCAAGCTAAATAAAGGCGTAAGTATCGGCCACGATGTGCATCTTACCGGCGATGTGACCATTGAAGAAGGTGTTGAAATAAAAGACAATGTCTACATGTCTACTTATTCGGGACAAGCAATAAATGTTGGGGAAAATACCAAAATTTATGATGGCGTAAAACTGCGGGGTAATCTCACGCTCGGCCAAAATTGCCAGATTGAATCGTTCGTGAGTATTACCGGCGGCGATGAAGACCCTGCAAAAATCGGCAATAATGTTACCGTTAAAGGTCGGTCGTATATTTTTGGCTGCGTTGTTGAGGATGATATCTGGATTGAGCATTGCATCCTGATATGCCAGAACGTGGAGCGTATTGTAAAAAGAGATGGCAGCGTGCAAAAAGTTCGTTTCATTTTACCAATGCCGGAAGGCCTTGATTCGATTTCTGATCTTCATGATCCCAAAAACTCAAAGCAGGATTTTTGAGCTGATGAATTTAGAATTCTTAAAATATGAAATAGTAGAATTTACGGGCATTGTGACTATTGATAGCCCGCCTGTTAACGCGCTCAGCAAACAAGTGGTTGCAGAAATAGCTGAAGTTGTTGCAGCCATAAACACGGATATTATGGATGCCAAAGTTCGTGTGATTGTGGTTACAGCGCATGGCAAATATTTCTGCGCAGGCGCGGACTTAAAGGAAAGAATGGATTTGTCTGAAAAGGAAGTAGCGCCGACGGTGGAAAATCTCAGCAAAACATTTACCCGGTTCGCCAAAATTCCGGTGCCAACAATAGCAGCGCTTCAGGGCAGTGCATTTGGCGGTGGATTAGAACTGGCGCTCGCCGCTGACATTCGGATTTTGGTAGAAAATGCTCAGGTTGGTTTGCGTGAAACCGCCCTGGCGGTGATTCCGGGAGCAGGCGGTACGCAAAGACTTTCCCGGCTTATCGGGCCTGCAAAAGCGCTGCTGTGGATTGCCTCCGCTCGTTTGTTTGAAGCGCAGGAAGCATTAGTTCAGGGCGCTGTAGATTTCATCGTGCCCCAAAAAGAGTTGATGGCTACGGCGTTATCGGTTGCATCTGATATTGCAAAGAATGGCCCGGTTGCCGTTCGTGAAGCCAAAAAAGCCATTCTGGAAGGTTTAGAGAAATCGTTGGATGATGGCTTGAAGCTGGAGCATAAATATTATAAAAATATTATTTCAACCCGGGATCGTATTGAGGGGCTCAATGCTTTTGTTGAAAAGCGCAAACCGCAATATGAAGGAAGTTAATGCGATTGAATATATTTAAGGAATGTCCATCGGTTTGACACGAGTGAAGAATTTATTCCTCAACTTAAGTTTGGATACAATCAAAAAATAATCATCCCCGAAAATGGGATGGTCAATCAGGAGAAGTTATGGCATTTATTGAATTAACAGAAGAACAAATTATGCTCAGGGATACGGTTCGTGAGTTTGCCAAAAATGAGATCGAACCACTGGCAGCAGAGATTGATGAAAGCTGTGAGTATCCCCGGGAAACATTTACAAAAATGGCAGAGCTTGGGTTTTTGGGAATTCCCTTTCCGGAAGAATACGGCGGTGCGGGCATGGATACTATCAGCTTGGCGCTAACCATCGAGGAAATTGCAAAAGCCTGTGCCTCAACCTGTCTTTCTTTGGCGGCGCATATTTCACTTTGCGCTACTCCAATCTATCTTTTCGGAACTGAAGAGCAGAAGCAAAAATACCTGGTACCATTGGCT
>JAJDAE010000292.1 GCA_029262035.1 Candidatus Zhuqueibacterota bacterium | reverse complement strand
ACATTAGAACGGGAAGTAATGCAATGGCAAAAACAGCGCAACTTTCACAAAGCCAAAGTGGACTGGCATTTTGCATCTGCTGATGCCAGAATCAAGTTAAAAAGACTTTATCCAACTTTATTGCATTGACATGACACTAGTCATGTGAATGCATATATTTATCTAACCCCTGCTTTGGTTGCAATCCTGCTATTTCTTTTAAGTGACATGTCTATTCCAATCGACATAATACCCGGAATTTTAATTTCGTCTGTTGCTACAGTTATTCTTCAGAGAAGTAGTAGCAAGGAACCCGTATTAATCTCAGCAAGAGAACATAACCAACACATTCAAGTTCAAGGCTCACACAGAGTTGATCAACAAAGCACACCTAACAATACCAGCGGATGCTGTCCGCTAACAGAGGAGGAATATTAATGGAACACAAAAATCATACTAAGGCCGGTGGTCAGCTAAAACTAGCAACCAGTGCAACACTGCACTGTTTATTGGGCTGTGGACTCGGTGAAGTGGCTGGCCTGGCTATAGGGATTGCATTGGGGTTATCCACTGTTTCTACCATAGTTCTCGCAGTTACACTGGGTTTTGTGTTTGGATTTGGATTAGGGTTGATACCCCTTGTGAAGGCCAAGTTTCTTTTAAAAGATGCTGTTCGTCAGGTATTAATTGTTGAGGGTTTGAGCATTGCCGTAATGGAGACAGCGGAAGTTTTGGTTGAAGTTTATACTCCTGGCGTAATGGGGGCTGGCTTGGCAAGTTGGACGTTCTGGGGAGGGATGCTTTTGGCGTTGACCGCAGGCTTCATTGCGGCTTTTCCGGTGAACTATATCCTGGTGGGGCGCGGTATTCGACATGTTCATTGATAAGACAAACAGATGAGAGAGTTGCAGTAAGAGTATCGGTAGAGTAATCGGAGCAATATCTAAAAAGAAATTGTCAAATAGACTGAATCAGTTGGTGCAAACGATAAAAATGGAGGGAGATTCTATGAGAAAATTCGATGCAATTATCATCGGTACAGGTCAGGCTGGGCCGGCACTGTCAGCAAAATTGGCGGGTGCTGGCATGAAGGTCGCGGTTATCGAGCGCAAGCTGTTCCATGGAACCTGCGTTAACACCGGCTGTATTCCAACCAAGACCATGATTTCCAGCGCCCGTGCGGCTTATATGGCACGCCGTGCGGCTGATTTTGGTGTAGAAATAGAAGGCAATATTACGGTTGATATGAAGAAAGTAATGGCGCGCAAAAATGATGTGGTTGGCCGCTTAAATCATAAAGTCCCGGAATGGATGAAAAAAATAGAGAACCTCACGGTGTTCCAGGGACACGCACAATTTGAAAGCGCCGACACCGTCACTGTTGGCGAAGAAAAGCTGCAATCGGATAAAATTTTCATTAATGTCGGCGGGCGGGCTTTTGTGCCGGATATGCCGGGCCTTGACCAGGTTGATTATCTCACGAATTCGGGCATGATGCAAATCGACACCCTTCCGGACCATCTGATCATTATTGGCGGCAGTTACATCGGCCTTGAATTTGGACAAATGTTCAGACGTTTTGGCAGCAAAGTGACCATCGTCGAGATGGGGAACCGCCTGATTCGTCGCGATGATGAGGATGTCTCCGAAGCTGTGAAAAGGATTCTCGAAAATGAAGGAGTCAATTTTAGACTGAATGCTGAGTGTATCGCGGTTGAGAAACACGGTGGTCAGATAGCCGTTAAAGTTGACTGTGAAGGCGGCGAGCCGGAACTCCTTGGCTCGCATCTGTTGTTGGCGGTTGGGCGGAAGCCTAATACTGCCGATCTGGCTTTGGATAAAGCCGGGATTGAGATGGATGAGCGGGGCTTTATTAAGGTAGATGACCAACTTCGTACTAATGTGCCCGGGGTATGGGCGTTGGGCGATTGCAATGGCCAGGGGGCTTTCACCCACACTTCTTATAATGATTTCGAAATCGTGGCAGCTAATTTACTAGAAAATGATCCTCGCCGAGTTAGTGACCGCATTCTTGCCTATGGCTTATATGTTGATCCACCCTTGGGACGTGTTGGCATGACTGAGGTCGAAGTAAGAAAATCTGGCAGGAAAGCATTAATTGGAAAGATGCCCATGTCAAGAATTGGGCGGGCAAGAGAGAAAGGCGAGACACAAGGTTTTATGAAAATCTTGGTGGATGCAGAAACAAAACAAATACTTGGCGCTGCAATTCTGGGAGTAGGCGGCGATGAGGTTGTCCATTCCATTCTGGATATCATGTACGCCAAAGTGCCTTACACGGTCATTCAACGGGCGGTACATATTCATCCTACCGTTTCGGAGTTGATACCAACTTTGCTTGGTAGTCTGAAACCTCTATAAGGTTAATAGCTCGTTTTTGGAGCAACTTTTGAGGTGATGAAGACCATATATTTCACTTACAATCTCCACAAAACATAGCTTGCAATGTCTTGTGGAGATTGTAAGTATGAGAGAGTTTAGCGAGCGATTCTGAATCCATCTACAGGCGTGACCACAACATTATCATGCGGTTCGATCAAGTGGTAACGGTTGGCGCAACGTGCTTTATCCGAGCCGAGCTGCCAACTACCATCCCTTAACAGCCAGTCGGGCCGTCCCCGTCTAAGCAGGATATCTTCAAGATTATGTGGCCCTGCCGGGTTTTCTACAATGCTATTGGTATAATAATCAGGTTCATAAAAATCTCTAATAAATTCCCTGACGTTGCCACACATATCATAAATGCCGTAAGGATTAGGTGGAAAGGAGCCTACTGGCGCTGTCTGCCCATATATATCTCTGCCGCCAACTCCTGCAATATTAGCCAGGTCATGGCTTATGCTGCCGTCTTCAGTGGCAAATTCCAACTGCTGTCCACCGCGTGCAGCTTTTTCCCATTCAGCTTCAGATGGCAGCCGTAATCCGTAGAACTCAGCAAAGGCATGCGCACCATACCAGGTCTGATAGACGACTGGATGGTCTTCAAACCCAGGCAATGTTTCGAATGTGCCTTCATTGGGAGTTTCGCCAGGGACATATATAAAAAACTGTTGAACGTCAAAGTCGGGTACTTTCCCGAAGAAAACATGCCGGAACGGCGGAACATTTTTAACGGTGAGATTGCCGTCATAACGGACGATACGCCTCCTCAATGCCTCTGTCAGGAAGACAGCATACTCGGCATTGGTCACTTCAAATTTGCCTATTTCAAAAGCATCTGTGAATACCGGATGTCTGGGTGCTTCATCCGGATCGCCGTTGTCGTCACCCATTTCAAATTGACCGGCCGGAATTGTAACCATATCAAAAGGACTTTGGTATGTTGCTTGTACAGCAACTTCACTTTCTGCCGTCCAGCCATGATAGTTGACGATGATTTTTTCCACACCGGAAGCGCCTGCCTGTGTCTGAAGCAGGCCGTTTTGATCAATGCTTGCAGCGAGTCCGGGTTCGATTGACCAAGTGACCTTGCTTGTAACCCAGTCTTCCTGATCATCCTGAAATGTAGCAGCGCATTTAAATTGTAGTTGGTCGCCTGCTTGCACATTTACCAGTACGGGCCATAGTCCTAAAATGTCGGCACGTCGAGTTACTTCAATCTGGATGCTGGCTTTTTCTCCATTATATTGCCCTGAGATGGTCTCCACGCCAGTGAGGTTATTTACCGATAAAAATTGTCCCGTTTCACTGATGGTGCCGATTGAACCGGGGGAGAGTTCCCATAGTGTGCTTGATGTGACCTCTTCTTTGGTGCCGTCCTCTTTTGTGATGAGAGCCCTTAATTGAACTGACTCACTGGAATAGAGCGAGACGGCGTCTGACTCAATTTCAAAATTTTGTTGTTGATCTTCAACTTTAGTGGGGCTGTTGCGGCAGGCACTTGTACCTACCAGTATAAGACAGAGACAAAACAGTTTGGTTACCTGCCTGACATTATTTTTTGCCATGGGAAGCCTTTCGTGAAAAATGGTTATCGATTTTTAGATTATTTCTATTATACTTTTTGTTTTAATTTGCTGGTTCTACTTCAATGTATCCGCCCTGGCGCACGAAAGGCAGTTTAAGATAGTTTGGGGATAGCTCTTTTAAATTAGAGCCGATACTGTCCAGAAGCTCTGAAGGAATTTCTTCATGTGCAATATGCATAAATGGAATTACAACATACTTTGCGACCGGCAGGTTTAGTGTAAGAAATGTAAGACTTGCGCTACGCTTACTGGGGTTGCTACCGATGATCACCACCTCCTGAGTCGCTGCCGGCAGAGTTTCAAAAATAAACAATTCTTGTGTGTCAATATTTTGAAAGAACACAGGTCCAAGAAACCCGGCTGTCGTTTTTGGAAAGACGACAGTTACACTGTCACTAATACTCGAATTTGTTCTTAACTCAAGACCTATATTTATATTTCCCGCTGCACCAAATTTCATGGATTCGGGTTCAATGCTGGATTTGATAAACAGGAATGGTTCAAGAATTTTGGAGCGGAGTAGTCTGCCTTCCGAGTTGAGTCCTGCCTGGTTATAAATGAAAACTCCTTTTCGCACTGCGACCTCTTCGGTGTCCAGTTTGTAATTGGCTACGAAAAAATAGAGTTTGAAAACACCAGTTACATCCTCATTCTCGCCAGCAGGCAGAGTTAAAGTGAATTCGCCGTCTGTGTCAGTGTAAACCCCCCGGTTAAATCCTTCCAGCCAAACATACACTCTTTCTGGTTGATCATCTGAGTCTAATTGCACGCTACCGGATATTTGCTTGTTTTCGTCACCAATGTTGTCATCGCCAACCGGGTTGGAAGTGCAGCCAATATAAAAGAGTAGAGCTATTGCCATAGCTAAAAGTACACTGAGATTTTTCTTTGTATTCATATATTTTCCTATTGTTGGTGAACCGGATCGATTCAGAGACCGATTAGTCCTTTTAGATACATTCGGTCACCAAATTCTATTCCACAAGGTACATAATTCGTTATCTTTTTTTTTGATCCCCTCAAAAGAGTTACGTTTTGTTGGCTAATTTATTATAAATTTTGTAAACGAAAAGCTTTTCTTAAGGCGCTTGTATTTTTAAAGCCGAGTATGAAGTCTGCCAAATGGAAATAATTTTAAGTCATTTTGAACCTAAATAGGGGAGACATCTAAGCTTGCTGTACAGAGGGGGATGTTTGATTTGAATTTGTAACTGGGGTTTGGTTTAGGCGATTGTTGCCTTCAATTATTTTTTTAGAACTTGACCCAATACGTCGCGCAGATGGTCCATCGTGTATGGTTTTTCTGCGGTGGCTTTGAAGCCGAAGTCCGCGAAGTCTGCCATAATCGGATCATTAGCGTAACCACTGGAAACAATTGCCCTGGCTTGGGGATCTATTTCGAGAATTTCCTTGATTGCGTCCTTCCCGCCCATTCCCCCGGGAATTGTTATATCCATAATGATTGCATCAAAAGGTTCACTGGCATCTAATGATTTTACGTACTGCTCGATTGCCTGTTTGCCATCGGATACTGTGGCAACTGAATATCCGCTACGTTTCAACATTCTTGCAGTAACCTCACGAATCGCATCTTCATCATCCATTACAAGAATTTTAGCTGTCTGTTTCTCATAATGAACATCTACTTTGGGTTGTTCAGCTACCGAAAGTTTCTGTGAAACAGAGGCGGGTAAGTACAGCGTAAAGGTGGTGCCTATGCCAAGTTCCGAAGTGACACTTAGCTTGCCTTTATGTTTGTTAATAATTGAATAAGCTGTTGCGAGCCCCAGGCCGCTGCCAGTCTGTTTGGTGGTGAAATAGGGGTCAAATATTTTGTCGAGGTGTTTCTGATTTATTCCGGTTCCTTCATCCTTCACCGTGACCTTGATGTATTTCCCCGGATTAAGACTTGACGGTGCGTCATATGAGAAATCGGCATTTTCAAGTGTGATGTAGAGATGTCCTCCTTCGGGCATAGCCTGGCTGGCATTTATGATCAGGTTAGAGAAAACCTGTTGTATTTGCCCTTCGTCCACTGCTGCAATCCACAACTCAGCAGCTTGTGTAAAAACAGACTTTACATTGCTGCCGGAAAGATCAAAACGCGTGACTTCTTTGACCAAACCATCAATTCTGACCTTCTTAATCACAGGGGTTCCACCCTTGGAGAAAGTGAGTAATTGCTTGGTTAGGCGGGTTGCTCTGGTCATGGAATTTTCTGCATCTTCCAGAGATTTGTAGCCCGGATGATCTTTTGAAAGATTTGATTTGGCAAGTGAGATATTGCCATATAACCCCATCATAATATTATTAAAATCGTGTGCTATGCCACCTGCCAGAATACCGACACTTTTGAGTTTATGCATTTTTTGCAGTTCTTTTTCCGCCTGCTTACGCCTGGTGATGTCGCGTCCGAAAGCATGTATATTGCCATCCTGAAGCATTTTGGCACTGACTTCAATTGTAATAATCCTATTGTCTTTGCAAAGGAATCGTCGCTCACGATATACCGCTTTGCCACCTATTAAATCATTGAATTTAATAGGATCTTGCTGCCAGTCTTCTTCGGGAATGAGTGTTTTGATAGAGAGTCCAACAAGTTCTTCATGGCTGTACCCCACCATTTTACAGCCGCTTGGATTAACTTCAAGCAATTTACCGTTCGAGTCTAAAACTAAAATCGCATCCGTGGCTTGTTCAAATAACGTTCGATATTGGGCTTCGCTGGCTTTGAGAGTTTGTTGCATTCGGTGTTTGTATAAACCCATTTCGATAACTGTGTGCAGCTCCCGATCATCAAATGGCTTTAATATGTAACCAAAAGGCTCTGTGATTTTGGCGCGTTGAATGGTATCGTCATCAGCATAAGCAGTGAGGTAAATAATTGGGATATCATGCTTTTCTTTTATGCGGTTGGCGGCTTCAATACCATCCATGTCTCCGTGCAGGCGAACATCCATCAGAATCAGATCAGGTTTCGTCTCCGCATCATCGACGCTTTGGATAGCATCCTGACCGTTTGACAGACTGCCTTGAACAATATAACCAAAGCGTTCTAATAGCTGTGAAATATCGTTTGCTAAAATGCGCTCGTCTTCGACGATTAAAATATTGCTTCCCTGCATTAAAGCTGAACCCTTCCTACCTGAAATCGCCCTCGGGCGACACAGGTCTTAAGTCGGTGATATCATGAAACACAACCACGCCACCCTGGGTTTTACCCGCTTCATCTTTTATTGGTGCAGCACTGTCATAAATAAATCGCTGATCTCCCGATTTGGTTGAGAGTAGAAGCTGATCCGCAAGCGTAATAACTTCGCCGGATTCAATTGCTGTTATCATCGGGTTTTCAATAACTGAGGTTTCGTGCCGGTATTTTACGTTGAACACCTGTTCAGCTTTCTGTCCAATCGCCTGCTCC
>JAJDAE010000291.1 GCA_029262035.1 Candidatus Zhuqueibacterota bacterium | reverse complement strand
GGATAAGATCCGAAAGTACGTGAAGTGGCAGGAGCAACGCGAGCGCGAAATAGAGAATCAACAAAGGAAAAAATAATCATTAACAGGATACCTTCCAGGTATAAAATATCAAGCCACCACCTCTGGTGGTGGTAGTTGACTATGGCAGTAGCGCTATGGATTCAGAAGCAGATGTTATTTTAAAGGGAGAATCTGAGGACGAATCATTTGGATTCACTGTGTCAAAGGCGGGTGATATGAACGGCGATGGATTTGATGAGGTGATTGTTGGCGCGCCTGGCTACTATTTAAATGGATATGATGTCGGACGTGCTTATATTTATTTTGGTAGCAGCAATATGGTTTCTTCGGCTGATTTAATCTTTACAGGTGAAAATGTACGTGATCGTTTTGGCTCCATCATATCTGATGCCGGAGATATTAATAATGACGGTTATTCCGATATAACTATTGGTGCCCCAAGATATAATAACATCGAAGGAGATCCGGGGCGCGTCTATATCTATTTGGGTGATGAGTCATTCAATACAATTACAGAGGCAAATATCGACATATTAGGAAGATATGCCCGTTCTGCGGGTGATATAAACAATGATGGCTTTGACGATATATTAATTAGTACATATGAAAACAGTTATATTTTTTTGGGCGGCATTTTAATAGATGCGATTGCAGATATCACGTTTTCAGGCTCTTCGAACATGTGTGGTGGTGGAGACTATAACAATGACGGCTTCGCGGACGTAATTGCTGGTGATCCATTTGATGATACAAGAGGAGAAGAGGCAGGCTGTGTTTCGTTATATTACGGAAGTCTTCAAATGGATGTAATAGCAGATGCCTTATTTTACGGGGAGCGAGGATACGACTCTTTTGGCGCAAGTCTTTCTTATGCCGGGGATTTAAATCGGGATGGATACAGCGACGTGATTGTAGGCTCACCCTTAAATGATTTAGGCGGGAAAAATGCCGGCTGTGCCACCATTTACCTTGGAGGCAAACGAATGAATTCAAAGTCTAATAAAATAATTCTTGGAAAGACCGAAAATGGTCACTTTGCAAGTAGCATAACATCTGTAGGCGATGTCGATGGTAGTGGCTATCCCGATATCATTATCGGCAACAACAGTGGGCAAGCTTGGCTTTATTTGGATCGTTCCATTTATAATGGTATAGGCGCTGCTTTTACGTTTTCAGACGGTAAATTTGGAAGCAGTTTTGGGAGTCGTGTTTCAGGCGCCAGTGATTTTAATAATGACGGTTATGATGATTTTATGATCGGCGCTCACACTGACTATGTGAATGAGACACAAACGGGCCGCGTTTATATTTATTTCGGTGGTCTTCATATGGGGACAATACCTGATATAACACTCAGGGGCGAGGCGAAGTTTAATAGGTTTGGCACAAGCATGGGATTTGCCGGTGATTTAAATAATGATGGGTACTCAGATGTAATAATTGGTGCTCCGGGTTATGAGGTAGACGGGGAACGAGCTGGCCGTGTCTATATTTATTATGGAAATAATTCTCTCGATGCAGAGCCTGATGTCGTGATTACGGGTCATGGCTATCAGGGTATAGGCCGTTCTATTGGACGAGCCGATGATGTTAATAATGATGGTTATGACGATATTGTTATTGGGACACCTTATAGTGGAGCAGCGCCTGGCGGCTCTAGTTATGTTTATGTTTACTATGGCGGAGCAGAGATGGATACAACTGCTGATATTGTCTTTGAAAAAAAAAGCTGGTATGGATTTGGCGCTCCCGTTCGCTCGGTAGGAGATATTAATAAGGACGGATTTGATGATATCATTATAGGCCACCAAGGAAGTTTAGGTATCTATTACGGCGGTATTAAAATGGATACTATTCCAGATATTATTATTGAACGCGAAGGGTCCGGAAGCGATTTTGGTAGCAGACTGTCTCTGGCCGGTGATGTAAACAATGATGGGTACATAGATATACTAATAGGTGAGCCTCATAATTCTGCTGTTGGTGCTCAAATGGGCAGGGCATATATTTATTCAACCAAAATTATAAACACTTTTGTTTCTTCTAATTCGACGGCCGCAAATAGCTTTGCGCTGCGTCAAAACTACCCCAATCCTTTTAATGCATCAACGACGATTAATTACTCTTTACAGAAGCCGGGAGATGTTGTGTTGAAAATTTACAACCTTGCCGGTCAAGAAGTGGAAATATTGGCAAATGGATTTCAAACAGCAGGTGAACATGAAATAACCTGGCAACCCCAGGGATTGCAGAGTGGAATCTATTTTTGCAGAATAAAAGCCGGTGAATTCTCAGAAACAAGAAAATTAATCTTGCAAAAATAGGTTATGCAACTAATTGTAAATAATTGGCTAACAAATGGCTGCACTAGACAAAACCGCCTTGTTTTAATTTAAATTTAGTGAGGAAACTTGTTGTTGGTGCATTGTTTTAGTTTTTCGTAAGCGGTTTTGTAAGTGAGCAGGCACGGTTAGCGTGGTTCGGCGGGTCTGGCCAAATTAACTATAAAAGCCCTTAGCGGTAATAACCCGGATTTGTAAGAAATTTTATCATAGGAGGGAACATGATGAATCTATTGGATCAAATAATGCTGTTGCTGACGGGCCTGGTAGCAATCTACCTGGTCTGGCAGATTGCAGGAGACTATCGTCGCAATGAACCGCACCCGGTGCACGATTTGTTTTACATGGCCGCATTTGTTGTACTTCTCGTCGACGGCCTGATGATGATTTTCATGACCTACGGCATTCTGGAGAATCCTGCAGTGGTGGTGGTTTCTTATTTGATTCCACTCGGTCTTTCCCTTGGCCTGGTTTCCGAATTTCACAAAAGATTCCAGAAGACCTATCTCATCATTGGCCTTATTGGGATATTCGCCATTGCCGTGACTCGTGTTGCCGATACCGGCTTAGTGACCACATTTGTTCTTGCCGGGTTTCACACGGTCGCCGCGTTCATAGTCATTTTTGTTCCGGCCCAGGCCATCAAGGCAGGCTTGGCTCCAAAAGGCTTTGCGATGGTTTCGGTCGGTGGTATTCTCATCAGCATCGGTGGTATAGCATTAGCTTTTCTTAAGAGCGGTAAGCCAATTCTTTCAGCAGAAATTATTTTCATGATTCTTGCTCCGCTGCTTTTCCTGATGACAGTGGCGTTTAGCTTGGGATTTATCTCCAAGATAAGGAACAGTCAGTAAATAGCGACGCGGGTTTCTTTGGCATTTGTGGTGCGGCAGCCAGAGTGCCACAGTAGCGGCTTATTCTAACGTTTTACTGCAGGGGAACCGATGGGCGTTTGCTTAAATTTTGAATTTGGAGATTTCACAAAGTAATTTAATTAAATGCCGCTCAGAGCGATGAATTTCATCGTTCATGTTAGTTTTCAGCAGAGTCGTCGATGGTCAAAAAGTATGTTGACATTTTTGACCCATTAAGGTAATTGCCAGGCAGAAACTAAATTCCATATGGGATATTTGTGACCGTTTTGAGGTTTCATTAGGTCTCATAATAGGCAGGTAATTGCGTTTCCATAATTCAAAAGGGTGAAATTCAGTTTTATCTTAATGGGCTGACTTTTTTCAAAACTTTGCTATGTAAGTTTGCCTGCAAAATAAGGAAGATAGGAATTCATGCATTGTAAAACCAAAAATCTTTGTGGTTTGTATTGTGTTGCTTTAGTGATGTTGGTATTGTTTTCTAGTTTTCAAGCAACTTTTTCCCAGGGAAAACCTCATCAGCAGGACGGTGGTCCAATTAATAGACAAAAAATAGATGGACCACAACTTAACTTAAGTGTAGGTTTATTGGATTTTGGAAAAACGTTACTGAACTACTCCAGTTTTTCTAAAAAAGTTGAATTGGAAAATACGGGCAACGAGAATCTGGTGGTATCCGAGATACTGACTTCTGGAAACCAGTTTGATTTAATTTTACAACCGATGCTTCCTTTAACCTTAAAACCTGGAGAAGTAGATAGCATAGTAGTAGCTTTTTTCCCTTCAGATACGAGTAAAACGGAATCCTCTATTCAAATCCGTAGCAATGATTTGAATAGTGATGTTAAGATGATAGAATTAGTTGGGCTGGGACAACAATTAAGCCGTGCTTCACTTGGAACCTGTTATGCGTTGCAGAGTGCCTCCGTCACGGCTACAAAAAGCCTGGTTGCCCTAAACGTAAATGATGCGAGCCACGTATTTATATCCTTTTTAGATAGACATATCACTAGAATTGCAATTGATGTCAATGGCGTCATAGTTGGCTCAAACGGCTACGAGGAGTTATATTTTGTCGATGCAAAATCGGGCCAAACCACTTTCGCACTAAAGATCGATGTGCCGGAAATCAATGGTCTCGTTTTTGGTCTCGACAACCTTCTTTATATACTATCCGAGACATCTGTTTACACGATAGATTTAAACGCTAAGATATTAAAGCTTGTTAGAACGTTCTCAGGTCTCGGCACCAGGACATTAAAGGGCTTCGCTATAGATCCGTTTGACAAAACGATGTGGGCTGCATCTAACTGGACTGTTTATAAATTCGATATTGAAGGAGCAACTATTAGTCATTTGGGCAGTACGCGGTTAAGTTCAAAAATTAGCGATATACGATTTAATAATAAGGGTATTTTATTTGGAGTTGCGCGCTTACCGAATAGCGATAGACATGAATTGTTTGAAATAGACAGACTTAATGGAAATGCGAGAGCAATTGGTGTAGCGACAGGTCTGGATAGAATCTACGGAATTGCATTTCGGCCTGGACGACTTAAAGGCGCCCAATTAGGGTTAAACACGACGGTTTTAAGTTTTGGTACAACCTTAATAGGAGCATCCACAAATGCTTATAATTTAGTTTTAGACAATCGTGGCACAGAGGAGGTCACAATTACAGAGGTCACAGACCTCCATAACGGTTTTATTTTTAAAAAGACACCTCAAATCCCTTTAGTACTATCTCCTGGTTCACGGGATTCGCTTGAAATCTTTTTTGCCCCAATTGATACAGGGTTTGTCTCGGCCAATCTATTTATAACCAGTAACGATAGCGCTGAGTCAAACAAGGAGATTTCTCTAAGTGGAATGGGGAAGTCTATTTCATTAGCTGAACCAGGAGCGTTCTATGCGTCGTTTGGCAGTTGGCACGCTGGCGGTTTTATGCAGCTTGACCCCATTAACGGAGAAGGGAGGTCCATCGGAGCTCCTGGTTTACCAGGCGAATCATTAATAGCAATTAACTCACATGGGGTCATTTACTATACAGGTTCTTTTAGGAATTATAGTTTTATTGATTCGAGAACGGGTCAAACCTCATATGGGTTTTTCTCAGGTCAAGGTTTAAGTGCTCTTGCATTTGATTCAAATGATATTCTACATGGCACAAGTTTTAATCATTTAGTTCAGATAGATACCAGATCGGGAGGATTTAAACTTATCGGCGATACTGGAAATCAATATACAGGGATGGCTTTTGATCCAACTGATGGGAAATTGTGGGCTGTATTGGAAAATAAAGTATTCACTGTCAGCAAAGCAACTGGAAACAGCACACTAATCAGTGAAATTGATTTTGGCGGTGAATCATTACTGAGTATTTGTTTTGATTCAGATGGTAATTTATATGGTGTAGCCCGTGACGGCAATTTCTTTTTGATTAACAAATCGGTTGGAACAGCCACTCTGATTGGAGCAACAGGTTATTATTCCGTTACGGGATTGGCATATTCAACACGGAAGCTACAAGGGCCACACATCGGCCTAAGTACAACTTCCATAGATTTTGGTACGAAATTAGTAGGTGATACTCTTTCATCTCATTTGGTTATTATAAAAAATGTTGGAACTGAACAGTTGAATGTTGATAAGATCTTAGTACCGTCGGGCTCATTTTCTATCAATATCGTAACAGAGACTCCTTTTTCTCTTAATTCAGGCCAGTCCGATACTCTGCAAATAAATTTTAAGCCAAAAGAACCAGGTTTCTATTCTAACAGTGTTTCTATATTTAGTAATGATCCGGATAGTGCAATCACTGAAATCATTTTAAAAGGAGAAGCGGTTAAAGTCACTCCGGCTTTACCTGGCGAGGCGTATGTCGCAGTACAGTTTTCTCAAACAAATGGATTGGGTATAATCAATAAGGATACTGGTGCGGGTTCATTTATTGGCTTCACGGAAAACGCCTCATTAAATACAATGGCGGTTAACTCAAAAGGCATTATTTATACTACCGGGTTAGATACCCAAGAGCTGTATTATTTAGATGCAACAACTGTTGAGGCACAATTTGCAGTAGAAACTAACTTATCTCAAATTGATGTGATGGCTTTTGATAAAAATGATAATCTTTACGCGGTAGAGTATAACCAACTTTATGTTATTGATACCGAGAATGGCTTTGCAGAATATATTGGCAGTTTGAATTCAAGACCTACAGGTCTAGCATTCAACCCATTTGATGGAAAGCTGTGGGGTTGCCAGAGCGATGGTGATATTTATGAGGTCAATGTTTCGACAGGCTTTATATCAAAAATCGGGAACACTGGCCTTCGGGGTTATTTAGGGGGTATTCATTTTGATAGCGAAGGTAATTTGTATGGTATTCAGGCCGGGAGTATTGGCGGGGAGTTAGTTGCCATTGAAAAGTTTAGTGGCAAGGGCGAAGTTATAGGAGCAACGGGTTTCTCATCTTTATCTGCTTTGGCCTTCTACAATCAGCCGATTCCTGGGCGTCAATTGAATGTCAGCTCTAATCTCATTGATTTTTCTACCATATTGATAGATAGTTCGAAAGAACATGTACTTGAAATACGCAGTATTGGTACTGACACCGTCACTGTTTCGAATATAACGCTCGAGGTAGGTAGTGTTTTTAATATTGTGAAATCACCTACATTCCCTATGCCATTTCCTCCGGGAAAGGTTGATACCCTCACTATTTCGTTTTCACCTGCAACGGCAGAAAACTTTTCTGATCACGTTATTATTAGTAGTGATGACGAAGACCAGCCTGCAAAGAAAGTTGCTTTGCACGGAAAAGGATTTGAGCTTGTTCCTGCCGACTCGGCTGTTAGTTATGCAATATCTTTGGCAAGCACCTCTTATTCCTCTCTTTTCAAAATAAATCCATCCACTGGAGTTAGCGAACAGGTTGGAGACATAGCATTATCTGGCGCATCCAGTTTGGCGGTGAATTCACGCGGCATTATGTATGTTGGTTCTGGTAGCTCGATATACTATTTAAACGCCGAAAATGGAGAAGTAATTGAGGCGATTAAAGGGATTTTGAGTTCCTTCGATGCCCTTGTTTTTGATGAGAATGATACTTTGTATGCGCTTTACAGGCAATCTTTATATCAAATAGATTTAGATACCGGAAATTTTGTTAAAGGTGCTTATATAGGTTACTCTGCCAACAGTTTGGCTTTTGATCCTACAGAAAGCTTGCTCTGGGTTACTGATGGAAGTCGGCTTTATAAAATGGATTCTGAAAAAACACATGCCGAGATTGTTGGGGAGATAAGTGCTGGTCATTTAACTGCAATTTATTTTGACAATGACGGCAACCTTTTTGGTGTTGGTTACACCGGTGGTGGGGGGGAGTTGTTTACTATAAACAAGATAACTGGTCAGATATTAGAAGTACAAGATTTGAATATAGATTCAATTACTAGTATGGCCTATTGGCACTACTTTCAAAATGGTCCCCAGCTAAGTATTAGTGCTACTCAATTAGACTTTTCCACTGTCGTAGTTGGTGATACCAGTGAGGCTGAAAAAGTTCAGATCAGAAACTTTGGGACGGAAAATTTAATAATTACAGAAATCTTAGTACCAGATAATAGCTTCCGGGTGGACTACGACTTTGACTTACCTAGTGAGTTGAAGCCAGATTCAGTAGAGTCTATAGTGGTTAGCTTTAAACCGGGAGTCTCTGGGAAAAACTCAAGCCCCTTGCATATAATTAGTAATGATGCAAGCACCGATACTACGACTCTCACTCTTTCCGGAGAAGGTTTCCAGGTTACTATAGCCGATTCTGGTACCTGGTATTCTGTTAAACAGGAAAGTCGATACGAGAATAACTTTGAACTTGTTACAATTGATGTACACAGCGGCGAGCTAACGACCTTAAATACATTAGATTTAAAATATTACCCAAACGTGGCAGTAGACAACACTGGAAAACTGTTCATACAAAGTGGACTTTCAATATACTTGGTAGATGCTACAGGGGGTAAATTGATAGAATTAGTCACGGTAAATTTATATTCAATTCAGAGTATTGCTTTTGGTTATGGTAACCATATGTACGTTATAAGCGATAGGCACTTATATCAACTTGACATAAATACTGGCCAGCATAACCAAATTTCTATAAATGATATGCCTAGACTCAGTGCAATAGCTTTTGATCCAATAGAGAACTTATTTTGGGGGGTTGGTTATTCAATTCCAAGGGAGCTATACAAAATCAACTTAGAAGAGCGAAAAGTTACTAAAGTGGGGGATACCAAGTTACAACAAGGAGCTATGGGCATGCAATTCGATAGTGAAGGTCAATTGTTTGCTTTAGTAGCTGGTGGTAGTAATAACAGTGCAATGATCATGAAATTGGACAGGATTACGGGAGAGGCTTATGAAGAAGTACCCCTGCAGCATGACTACTTGCATTCATTGGGGTATTATGTTCTGCCTTTAAGCGGTAAACAACTCTTTGTAGGTTCGCATATGTTTGGTTTTGGAGCAATACTAGTTGATAGTACAAGTTCACAGCTATATATACCGCTTCATAATATTGGTGATGAAGCTCTAACTATTTCTGAGATTGAAGTGCCAGAGAGTATGTTCAGCCTAGCTTTGGACAGCCTTAAATTACCCTTAACTCTGCTGCCCAAAGAAAAATATTTTTTGCCGTTTATATTTTCACCAGTGGATACAGGTTATGCAGAAGTCGTCATCGGCATTAAAAGTGATGACAGGGATGAACCTTTGAAAAGTGTGAAACTACACGGGCTGGCAACTCAACTAAATTTTGCTGAAAAGGATTTTTACTATGCCTGCTTGGGCAGAGGTGCTGATAACCCAGGAAGCCTAATAACTTTGAATGCTAAGACGGGTGCAGGGACGTACTTAAGTAACACAGGTTTAAATGGTATATCAGGAATAGCTATAAATCCACAAGGTGTCATTGTAGGCGCCGAGGATGGAACAGCAAGATTGTATTATATTGATGCAAAAACGGGTGAATCTGTACATTTTGTTGATGCTGCACTGGAGAAAATAAATGCGATTGTTTTCGATAATCAAAATAATTTGTACTGTGCTGATTCGGACTTTAAGTCCGTTTATAAGGTAGATAGGAGTAACGGAAGTACTGTGTTAATTACTGAATTGAATTATCAAATTACAGGTCTTGCCTACGACACAATAAATAACATGTTATGGTCGACACATGGCTCAAACGAGAGAATATATAAAACGGATTTGACTAATATGCAATCAACATTAGTTGGTAATCATGGCCTTGCTGGCTACATAACAGGTTTACACTTTGACAAAACGGGCAACCTATATGCTTTAAAGAGCGGTGGCAGTGTTGGCAATAATCAATTGATTGCTATAGATGTAAATACAGGGGCAGGTTCATTAATTGGCGATATCGGTTTTAGTTCAGTTAGCGGATTCGCGATTGCGAATTTACGAGAAAGTGATAACCCAACTTCAATTACAATGGATAATTTTTTACCTTCAGAGTTTTTACTTAAGCAAAATTATCCAAATCCTTTTAATCCAACAACAAAGATAAGATTTGCAATTGCAGAGAAAAGTCATGTTACGCTGATTATTTTTAATATGAAAGGACAGGTTGTACGAGTTTTGGTAGATGAGGAAAGGCAGCCTAGAGTTTATGACGAAATTTGGGATGCGAAAAATGAACAAGGTTTTTTGCAGGCAAGTGGAATTTATTTTGTTCGCTTGACGGCGGGAGATAATGTCTTTTCAAAAAGAATTGTTTTTGTGAAATAGATTGTGTTTCTAGGTCATCACTTATACCACCTTAAGGAAACAAAATCAATTTCTGCGTCAACCTGATTCTCCCGGAAACCAATCTGTAAAAATAAACCCCGGCCGGAACATTTGCCGGTGAAAAGCGAATGGAGTGACTGCCTTGCTGCATTTGCGCGTTGGAAATCGTTGCAATTTTTTGTGCGCGAATGTTAAATAAATCCAGAAAAATATTCTTGCTTTCAAATGTATTCCATCGTATACTAAACGCAGCACAATGAATACACAAAATTCGGAGTTGTTCTAATGTCGAAAACAGTTACATTGAGACTCAATGAAAACATTTATAATATGTTTCGCAATCTTGCTACCAGCGAGAACCGAACGCTTTCAAACTTCATCGAAACATCAGTTCTTCGTTCTATTGAGCAAAGTCAATTCGTTGATGAATTTGAAATGACTGAAATACGAAACAACAAAGAACTGAACGCGAGTTTGAAGCAAGGGATTAAGGATATAAAAGCGAATAAGGGACGTTTTGTTGACTGAATACCGAATTTTTGAAACAGACGAATTCTTAAAGAAACTCAGCAAGTTAAACCCTCAGGATAAGTCTACTATTCAAAATAAACTAAACATTTATATTTACCCCGGACTAAAAAAATCACCATGGTTTGGGGCTAATATTAAAAAATTAAAAGGATATACCCCGGAAACATGGCGGTACAGAATAGGAAAGTTCAGACTGTTTTATATTATTGATGATGAAAAGAATACAATTTATATGCTAACCATTGATCATCGAAAAGATGCTTACAAATAAAATATTCTCGGGGAACTTTCCCTGAAAGATATGTAAGGGACAGGTTTTCTCCGAAGTTAGGTGAAGGTTTTTGTATCCACTCACCGAATTCAAATTTAAGGAAACAAAATCAATTTCTGCGTCAACCTGACTCTCCCCGAAACCAATCTGTAAAAATAAACCCCGGCCGGAACATTTGCCGGTGAAAAGCGAATGGAGTGACTGCCTTGCTGCATTTGCGCGTCCGCAACGGTTGCAATTTTTTGCCCCCGGATATTGAATAAATCAATTTTTACATTTGCATTCCGATTCAAAGTCAGCTGTATGGTGACAGGCTGCCCGCCTAAATTTCGTGCTTTTGAAAACGGATTGGGGTATGATTGCGCCAGCCGGAAATCACTGATTGTAATATCTCCTTCTACCTGAGTCGGTGTGGTTGGATTTTCAAACAGAACGAGGGTATCACTGATTTCATCTATGCCGGTCATATCGAGGTCGCCATCACGGTCGCGGTCGTGCAGAACGGCGCATGAACCGGCACGGTCGGTTGTGAGGGTATAAGGGTTGGAGAAAATAGCGCCGCCCTGGTTTTCATAAACCGTCCAGGACCCGGATCCAAAATTGCTGGTTACAACATCGAGGTCGCCATCGCCGTCAATATCACCGGCATCTATTGCCAGCGGGAAGTCACCCACACCATGCAATTCGCCGGAAGCAAGCTTACCATCGCCCAAACCTTTGAAAAAAGCAAATTGATTTTGCAAGGAGTTGGCAGAAATAACATCCACGTGGCCGTCGTTATCCATATCGCCCACTGCCAGCATCCAAACATCGCCACGGGCGCTGATAATTGAACTGATGCTCAGCCCGCCATCACCATCGCCGGTCATGATAACAATTTCGCCAATTCGCTGACTGGAGAAGCCGGCATTATAGCTGCCAACTGCAATATCCATAATACCGTCTTCATTGAAATCTGCAGTGACACAAGCGGTCTCCCTGTCTGTGGTGGCATCAAAAATTGTGGAATTGGAAAAAGTGCCATCGCCTTTATTAATGAGCTTGGCCATGTTGTTGGACTCGCGGTTGGCTGTCACGATATCCGCCGCACCATCTCCGTTTAAATCCAGAATGGCCAGGCCGCGCGTACCGCGTGCAACGGCGTAAGTTTTGGCCTCTAGGAATTTACCCGCGCCATCGCCAAAAAGCACGCTGACTGTACCACCCGTAATATTGCCGCAAGCAAAATCCAGAAATCCGTCATTGTTGAAATCTGCACCTTCGTTGGTGCTCGGTTTGGAACCTGGCGGCAGGAAATAGGTCTCGTAATCATGATATCCGCCGGAGCCATCATTCATAAACACGCGAATATCGCTGGCATCTTCGTTTGGCACGGTAAAGTCATGGAAGCCGTCACCATTCAGATCCCCTGCGTAGGCGCCGTAGGTTCGAATCGGCGCTTCGTTTTCTTCCCGAACATTGATGACTTCTCTTTTTTCCAATTGCATTGCAGCCGGTTCAGAACGTGTCCAGAAATTCCAGGCGAAACCGGCGGTTAGATTAGAGCCGTTTGCTGATTGAATTTGCTTGGAGAGCGCAACCGAAATCCACTCGCCCGCCGAAGTGGATTTCGTTGCTACGAACCGGATACGCTGATTTCCATTCTCAAAAAAATAATTGCCGGGGCACACACCCGTCCACCTGCCGAAAACCGCAAAAGATTTGCTGTTCACGCTATTTGTATCGATTGGCTTGTCAAAGTCCACAATGATTTCCAATTGTTTGTAGGAAACCATTGTATGTGCTTGTGGTGAAAAGTTCAGAATGGTTTGAGCACTATTTTTTGATGGAAGGACTACAAGGAAAAGTAAAAACAATATGGCGTTAGTTTTTGAATTCATTTTAATTGTTTTTTTGGATGTTATAAAATTAAAGTAATTGTTTTTTTACACATTTAAATAAATTTTATTCCATTAGGGCAAAAACTTTGATGGTGATTAAACCGGAGATTGCCTTCTGGATGTATTTAATCAGTCATCCTGGTGCGCTAAATTTCACTTGTTTTCTTACCCAAATTAATGTACCTTAATCCTTAATTTCAATTCAGATTTTTTTCCAGTAATTTATAAATCATTCTGCAAGTTACCAAGATGCAGTAACTGTATCCTGTTTATTGTGGTTAGTTGTGGAATTCATCGACTCGGTCAATCCATCATGAAAAATAAAAAAATTTCCCACTTTAAAGTTGTAAATGAAATCGGGCAGGGTGGAATGGGCGTTGTTTATAAAGCCGAAGACACCAAGCTTAAACGTACTGTGGCTCTGAAATTTTTGCCATTGAACGCTATTGCCAGCAAGCAGGAAAAGAGCCGTTTTCTTCGGGAGGCACAAGCCGCCGCTGCCTTAAACCACGCCAATATTGCAACCATATATACAATTGATGAAGAGGACGGTCAATCCTTTATTGCGATGGAGCACATCGAGGGTGAAAATCTTTCGGAAATAATTTCCAAGGGCCCCATCAAATTGCAGAAAGCAATCGATATTGCGGTACAAGTTGCTTTGGGTTTGCAAGCTGCCCACGACCAGGGCGTTGTGCATCGGGATATTAAGAGTGCAAATATTATGTTGACCGAAAAAGGTGATGTTAAAGTCATGGATTTTGGTTTGGCAAAACTCGCCGGTAGTACCATGCTGACCAAGCAAGGGATGACCATGGGGACGGCAGGTTATATGTCTCCCGAACAAACCCGAGGTGAGAATGTTGATTATCGCACGGATATTTGGTCTTTGGGTGTTGTTTTATATGAAATGGTTACCGGTGAAATGCCATTTAAAGGTGACTATGAACAAGCTCTGATTTACTCTATTTTGAATGAAGAACCGGAACCGCTTTCGGCATTGCGCAGCCGAATTCCCATGGAGTTGGAACGTATTGTTGAAAAATGCCTGGCAAAGGAATCCGGTTCACGCTATCAAAATGCCACGGAAATACCGGTTGATTTGAAAGCCATTGATATTTCCTCCGGTAGTTCATCCCGAATTAGTCCGGCGGCATCACAGGTGAAAGTGAAACCGAAGAAAAAGTCCGGATTTAAGACATTTGTCAAACGTGTTATTTTGACTGCTTCGCTCGCTGTTATTGCATTTTTTGTCTGGTACTTTGTTGTTTCTCCGCCGGAAAAGCCCGTGCGGCGTCTGGCTATTAATGCCGATGCTGAATTGAATTATGTACCCAATCCCACAATTGCTATTTCACCGGATGGAAAGAATTTAGTTTATGTTGCAAAGAACGATGGCAAAGCGCAACTACATCTGCGTCCCCTGCAGGAATTTGAATCACAGCCTATTCAAGGTACTGAAAATGCTCACTCGCCATTTTTTTCCCCGGACGGAGAATGGATTGGTTTTTTGTCCGAAGGCAAATTAAGCAAAGTTTCTTTGTTCGGCGGCGTGCCCATCGCTTTAACAGATGTTGAATCATTTATGGGAGCGTCCTGGTCACGAAAAGGTGATATTTATTTCGGAGCGGTGATACCTGCTCAAAATAAGAAATGCGTTATTTACAAGATTTCTGATGCAGGTGGTGAGCCTGTTGCGGTTACCTCAAGCGAGGAAGACGTTCTGGTGCGGCACGGATGGCCTGAAGTCATTAAATCCGGGAAAGCGCTGCTGTTTACAGAGATGACCGCAACCGGCCAGGATTTTGATAACGCCCGGATTGAGGTTCTAAATATTGAAACTGGAGTTCAAAAAATTGCGCTCGAAGGCGGCATTTATGGCAGATACTGTAACTCCGGTCAGCTTGTGGCGGTTTGGTCTGCAGGCCTTTTCGCGGCACCGTTTGATATAAATTCTTTGCAGGTTACGGGACCAACCAAGCCCATCAAAGAAAGTGTGCACTTGAATTATGGCGCGGTTCCCAATTTTACTTTTTCAACTGACGGCTCGCTCGTTTACGTCGGTGATGAAACTCAGACCGGAACGAATCAAATTGTCCAAATCAATCGGAAAGGTGAGATTGATGATAGCCTGACCAAGTCCGGCAAGTATTCTAACCTGACAATTTCTCCTGATGGGAAAAAGGTGCTTGTGGTCAATAAAATAGATGATGAGGAAAAAATCCAGAGAGTTTCTTTAAATGATCTGACAGTTTCTGAGCTTTCTGTAAATGGGGATGTCGGCGAGATAATTTTTTCTCAGGATAAAGAAAACGTGACGTACTCGGCATTTGAAGATAATAAATGGCGTATCTTTAATCAAAGTTTTTCTAATGCGAAGCGACAGCTTCTAATTGCTGATGAAAAAAATATTGCACCCCAATCCTGGTCGCCGGACGGTAAATATCTTGCTTTCAAAAAAACAGAAAGTGACAGTAACGGCATAGATGTTTGGCTTTACCAAATGGTCAAAAAAAAGGTGAAAGTTAAACCTTTGCTGCAAGGTTTATTTGATGAGACAAGTTTAAAATTTTCTCCATCGGGTAAGTTTGTTGCCTATGAGTCTGATAAAAGCGGCCTTCAGCAAATCTATGTGCAAAGCTTCCCTGATTCCGGTTTATTTGCACAGGTTTCTGAATTAGGAGGAGAGCAGCCAACCTGGAGCCTCACGGGGGATGAATTATTTTTTGTTAGCAATGGCCAGCTTTGTTCGGTTAATCTAAGTTCAGAAAATGTTGGACGCATTAAAAAGATAATGCCGTTTTTGTCGAAAGAAATCAACATTGCCGCAACTGCAAATCCGGATAATTTTATAACGCTTGTCTCGGGTCGTGATTTCAGGGTTAAACATTTTAATATAGTTTTAAATTGGTTTGATGAATTGAGCAGTGAAGTTCCTTCAGGAAAAAAGATATTTAGCTTTAATTTTTAGCGGGAGATAAATAAGTGGCATTTCTAAAAAAAGATAGTGAAGTAGACCGGTTAAAAGCCGAAAATGAGAAACTCAAAACATCGCTCAAAGAATTGGCGA
>JAJDAE010000030.1 GCA_029262035.1 Candidatus Zhuqueibacterota bacterium | reverse complement strand
TTTTAAGGAGTTTTAAATTGCCTGTCTCCTGCGTCACCCAAACCGGGGAGAATATATCCATTCTCGTTTAATTCCCGGTCAATCGCTGCAGTGTAAATCATAACATCTTTGTGTTTGTCCAAAACAAAATCAATGCCGTCTTGGGCAGAAACTAACATCGCACATTTAATTTTTCTGGCACCGTGCTCTTTTAAAAGCTCTATTGCGGCATCCAAACTACCACCGGTTGCCAACATTGGGTCGGTTAATATGACAACAGATTCAGCCAAATTTTTAGGAAAATTAAAGTAATACTGGACGGGTTTGAGAGTTTCTTCATTTCTATAAAAGCCCAAATGTCCTATACCGGCTTCCGGCAATACGCTTAGGAAAGCATTTTGCATTCCCAAGCCAGCTCGTAAAATAGAAATTATAATGATGTTATCCTTTATTTGTTGCGCCGGAGCCATTTCCAGGGGAGTTTCAATTTTAATCTCCCGTATGGGAAGATCTTTTGTCACTTCATAACACATCAATTGACAAATGTAATGTAGTCGTGCCCTAAATTCAATTTCATTTGTATCTTTATGTCTTAAAATCCCTAAATGGTGCCTTATAACTGGATGATCGATTTCTATAAAATTTGGCATCAGCATCTCTTTGATTGTTTTTTAATAAACCAATTAAAATTATGCATGTTTTGTAATTATTTGTTGACTTAATAAATTAAATTTATTATTTACATCCTAACAAAATTAGTCGTTTCGTTCTACGGATTCTAATTTTGTATTAAGGTACAGTAAATTTGTTAATTATCAGCATTTTTTGCTTGACAATTTAGTAATATTTTATTATCATGGAAGTGTTCTGATTGCTTCAGACTATCCTACCTTGTTTTTAAGGAAATTGTTTATTTTTTTTAGTTAAAATCACTTATGCCCCTGCTTTGATTTCGCATCTTGAGTATGAATTATGATTATATTTTATGTGACTTGTGTCTTCTCTGAGGAAGGGTTGAAATAATGAATAGTAAAAAAGTAAAAATTATTTATTTTTCTCTGCGAAATTCAAAAAGTAATGAACTTGAGTTAACTTGGCGTAAGTTCTATTCCTTGATTGGTCTAAGTTTTTTTGTACTTCTTTTCTTAGTCTCTACATCTGTAGCTTTTCTTACCGATTTCTATCAGAATCTTGAAATATCCTCTTTAACAAAATTAAATGGTCACTTAAAAGTTCAGCTTCAGGACATGAGCGGTAAAATTAACAAAATCGAAACCCGTGTTAAAGAATTAGAAGTTGAAGATGATCACTTACGTATTGTTGCAGATCTTCCCAAAATTGACAATGACACTAGAGATGTTGGTGTTGGGGGTGTTTTAAATGTTAATTATGAGCTTCCGCTTATTGAGCAAAACTTAACCGTTCAAGTTTTTGCATATCAGGAAGTCCTTAACAAAATGGAAAGAAGGCTTGAACTATCGATGCACAGTCGCGAGGAAATAAAAAGTAAACTTGAACAAAACAATCAACTCATGAAACATACGCCGTCTATACGACCATTGCTTGGTGGGCGATTAAATGATGGATTTGGTTATCGGCACCACCCTTTGAAAGAAAGAGTTATTCACCATCAAGGTGTTGATATATCAGCTGAAAGAGGTACGGAAGTGTTTGCAACAGCTGCTGGAGTTGTTGAAAAAGTAGTTACTAAATACAAAATCAATCGTGGATTTGGGAAGTATGTAATTATTAACCACGGTTATGGTATAAAAACTGTTTTTGGTCACATGTCTAAAATTTTGGTCAAACAAGGCCAAAAAATTAGCCGATGGGATCCGATTGGGTTGGTTGGTTCTACGGGGCTTGCTACTGGACCACATCTGCATTACGAAGTTAGAAAGTCTGGTAAAGCTATTGATCCACTTGCTTATATTCTAAATTAATTTATATCCCTTAATCTGACTCTTCTTTAGAGAAGGGTTTTTCCTAAAAAACTTTGTTCTCCCGATATGAGTATTTTTTATCTGCTCTTGTCTTTTATTCTTTCAACCATATTTGCAGTTTCAGCGACAGCTCAAGTTGTGCTTTCTGAAATTATGTTTGACCCTCTTGGTAGTGAAAGTCATGAAGAATTCGTTGAAATAGTCAATTTATCTAATGAAGATGTCGATGTTGCGGATTGGCAGATTACTGACGGTACGCGGACAGATATTATACTGCCTCATCAAAATGTAACCATAATAGCTCCCGGACAATTTGCAGTAATATTTGACCCGTCCTATTTTGAAAATTCGACTGTTTATGATTCCCTTGTGCAGCCAACTACTCTTTTATTGACGCTTGACAATACTACTTTTGGCAGTAGCGGCCTTTCGAACTCAACGGCTGAAACCATTTCCTTAATTAACTCACAGGGCGATACAGTTTCATCTTATACATACTCCCTGGGTAATGTGCCTGGGTTTTCCGATGAAAAAATCAATTTGAATGGTGAGAATGTAGCAGACAATTGGAAAAATAGTAAAACTTTGCACGGTACGCCAGGCAGTAAGAATAGTCAGTCCCCTCTGAATTATGATTTAAGCTTTTCTTCAAATGGTCTATTAATTTCGCCAGAGATTTTAAATCAGAACGAAAACGCAACTGTTTCAGCAACAATTCAAAATGTCGGTCTGAACCCAATACAGAATTTCAATATCTCTTTTTATGCTGATTTTAATGCGAATGGTGCAGTTGATTTCGGGGAAGAATTAATTTCACCCATTACAATTAGCGAGTCTTTACAGTCAGGTGATTCAACTATTGTTGATTTCGTGTACAATGTGCTAAAATCCGGAGCCTATAATATTTTTTCCAAAATTAATTTTGACTTGGATGAAGACACTGCCAACAATACTTCATTTGCCTCTATACGAGTTGGGTTTCCGGGAAAAAGTCTCCGGATTAACGAAATCATGTATTCCCCATTATCTGAACAGCCGGAATGGGTTGAACTTATTAACACAAGTCCTGATACAATAAATATCCAAGGCTGGGCAATATCCGATGACAATCTCAGCTCTTTGAGCTCAATTAACACTTCATTGACAGTAAACCCGAATGAATTTTTGGTTCTTTCAAAAGATTCTGCCATTGCAAACATCTTTACCCTACCGGATAATACTTTGTTTATTTTTGAGCAATTGCCTTCTCTTAATAATTCAGACGATAGCATTGCTCTATACGACTTGATAGGAAATGTTATTGACCGTGTTGATTATTCTAGTGATTGGGGTGGGAATTTTGGTATTTCCCTGGAGAAGATTAACCCCCTATTTGCTTCAAGTGACAGCCTAAACTGGAACTCTTCTGTTGTTTTTGAAGGAGGCACACCTGGAGAAACAAATAGCATCTTTTCAGAATTTTTACCTACAAATGCAACACTTTCAATCACACCTAATCCGTTTTCACCGGATAATGATGGACATGATGATACGGTAATTATAAGCTATAATTTGCCAGTGACAACCGCATTGATAAATATCAAAATTTATGATTTGCGCGGGCGGTTAATCCGATTTCTTGCAAACAGCAAACCGACTGGCTCTGACTCCAATACCAGTCCGGCTATCGTTTGGGACGGCAAAAATGATAACGGTGATATTGTCAGGATTGGAATTTATGTAGTATTTCTCGAGGCACTTAATGCACAAGCCGGAGTTTTAGAACACAAAAAGAAAACTGTAGTTTTAGCTGGTCAACTGTAAGTTTTTGAAATCAAAATCCATAAAGTTTTCCAACTTTTCCTGCCCGATTTTTGTTGATTTTAACATACAAAGCCTTTATATTCAGTATTTTTATATATAGATGTCTATAGCAAAAAATATAAAAGTTGTACAAAATCGTGTTGCCTTAGCCTGTGAAAAAGCAAGACGAGATCTGAATGAAATTCAGTTGATTGCCGTTAGTAAAACGGTTGAGTTGGACCAAATTCAGGAAGCCATTGATGCGGGACTTACGAATTTTGGCGAGAGCCGGGTGCAAGATGCCTGGAGAAAGTATCAGGCATTGGGAAATAAAGTTCATTGGCACATGATTGGACACTTGCAAACAAACAAAGCAAAACGGGCATTGCAATTTTCGGATTATTTACATTCAGTCGATAGCACCAGATTAGCAGATGAGTTACAAATACAAGCAGAGAAACAAAAAAAAACACTTAATATCTTTGTACAAGTAAATACATCAGGAGAGGACACCAAGTTTGGTTTTGCGCCTCAAGAAACACTCGATTCTGTACAGAAAATTTCAGAATACGGCAATTTAAATATTAAAGGACTAATGACTATTGGCGCTTACTCTGCTGATGAACAAAAAGTTAGGCAATGTTTTAAGCAGCTTCGGGAATTGCAACTTAGGTTGAATGAGCGTATTGCGAATTTAGAGTTAACCGAGCTTTCTATGGGAATGACCAACGATTTTGAAATTGCAATTGAAGAGGGTGCAACAATGATTCGTGTAGGCAGGCTTATTTTTGGTGAGAGAAAATATTAAAATAAAATGAGAGAGAAACAAAATGTTAAGATTACTCGATTTAATTTTTCAGTTGTATATTCTGGCAGTTGTTATTCGTGCTGTGATATCATGGTTTAGTATTGATTTGAATAATCCTTTTATCAAATTTCTACATGATATAACAGAACCAATTCTAAGTAAAATTCGAAATATTGTGCCTTTGGTTGGCGGAATGGATCTGTCACCGCTGGTTTTGATAATCGTGCTATCCATATTGCGCCGTATTATTATTTACTAAGCACGTTTTGTTAGTTAAGAAATCTTTGTTATAAATGTACAGGAGGTGTTTTCTGTGAAGCTAACTCCATTAGAAATTAAGAAGCAAGAATTTCAAAAGACACTTCGGGGATACGATCAAGTTGAAGTTGAAGCTTTTTTAGAGATGGTTTCCGACGAATTTGAGGCTGTTATTCGCGAAAAAAATCATTTGAGCGATGAAGTTATTAAGCTGAAAACACAGCTTATAGATTACCAAACCGTTGAAAAAACACTTCAAGATACACTGGTTAGCGCTCAGGAATCGATGAAAGAATCGAAACAAAATTCAAGCCGAGAGGCAGAACTTGTTGTAAAAGAGTCTGAGCTCAAAGCCGAGAAAATAATGGAAGATGCAAAGCTCAAACTTGCTGAAATGAAGAATGAGCTCGTTCTTATAAAAGCCCAGAAAGATTCTTTTGCACGTCGTCTGCGCCATTTACTTGAGTCACAATTAGAGTTAATTGAGGTTCTCGAACTTGATGATCTGGGCTTTGAAAAAAGCAACCCTCGCAAGAAAAGAATTGTTGAGCAAAAAAAGAATTTAGGCAATAAGGTGGAATTTAAAGCTATTGACGATGATTTTTCCCGAAATCAGCAAAAAGATAAAATCTATCAAAAACCAGTCCAACCCAATTCACAAAATGAATTAAATTGGCCATCAAAACGCCCTGCAGAAAAAAATGTGGAGCCTGTTGACAAAACCGAAGATAAAAAAATATCTGATCAGTTGATCTTCTAAAGAATACTGCTCTATTTATGGAGAATTAATGCAGGATCTAAAAAATAAAATCGAAGAAGCTTATAAATCGCTCACGGAGAAAACGAAACACCAGCCCGAAGTAGGAATAATTTTGGGTACCGGTCTGGGAGCTTTGGCCAATGAAATAGAAAAAGAAACCGAGATTTCGTATGAGGACATCCCACATTTTCCGGTTTCAACTGTTGAAAGTCATGCCGGTCGGTTGATTTTTGGTACAATTGGTAATAAGCCTGTGGTTGCTATGCAAGGACGCTTTCATTATTATGAAGGTTACTCAATGCAGCAAATTGCCTTCCCGGTCAGAGTAATGAAAAGGCTTGGGGTGAAAACGTTATTGGTGTCCAACGCTTGTGGCGGAATGAATCCAATTTATACTCCGGGCGACATCATGATTATCACCGATCATATTAATCTTTTAGGTGACAATCCGTTGATAGGCGCAAATGACGATTCGCTCGGCCCACGGTTTCCGGACATGTCGGAGCCCTATACAAAAAAACTGATCGAATTGGCTGAAAATATAGCCCTTCAGGAAAAATTAAAAGTGCAAAAAGGTGTTTATGTAGCCGTTTCCGGACCTTGCCTTGAAACACGTGCTGAATACAGATTCCTGCGTAATATTGGTGCTGATGTAGTTGGCATGTCCACAATTCCTGAAGTTATTGTTGCCGTACATAGCGAAATGAATGTGCTTGGGCTTTCAGTTGTCACAGATGCTTGCTTCCCCGATGCTTTGAAAGCCGTTGATATTTCAGAAATCTTAAAAATTGCCGCTGAAGCAGAACCGAAGCTCACACTAATCATGAAACGAGTTGTTGAGCAGATTTAGATAATCACAAATAGAAAACGAAACGATGTACAAAGAAATATCTTCACCAATAAAATTCCCTGAAATTGAAAGCAATGTTCTCAAGTATTGGGAAGAAAAAAATATTTTCGAAAAAAGCGTAGAGACCAGGCCTTCTCAAAAACCATTTATATTTTATGAAGGTCCTCCCACCGCTAATGGCCGCCCGGGCATCCACCACGTAATTTCTCGTGCCGTAAAAGATTTGGTTTGTCGTCTAAAAACCATGGAAGGCTATCGAGTGGAGCGTAAAGCCGGTTGGGATACACACGGATTGCCGGTCGAAATTGAAGTCGAAAAGTCTTTGGGCTTCACCAATAAAGAGCAAATAGAACATTACGGTGTCGCAAAGTTTAACGCGAAGTGCCGCGAAAGCGTTTGGAAATATAAAACAGAATGGGATGAATTGACCCGTAGAATCGGCTTCTGGGTTAACCTGGACGACCCTTATATTACCTACGAAAATAAATATATCGAATCGGTTTGGTGGATTTTAAGCGAATTTTGGAAAAAGGATTTAATCTACCTCGGCCATAAAATTACCCCTTATTGCCCACGATGCGAAACCCCACTTTCGAGTCATGAGGTTGCCCAAGGGTATCAGGATGTTGAGGATCCATCTGTTTATGTTAAGATGCCGCTTAAAAGTGAGCCGGACACTTCTTTTCTTGTCTGGACTACAACCCCCTGGACTTTGATTTCAAACGTTGCTTTGGCTCTGAACTCTGACATCGATTATGTCAAAGTGAAAAATAATGGTGAACATCTTATTCTGGCTAAGGCGCGATTATCAGTCCTTAAAGGTGAGTACGAGATCATTCAGGAACTCAAAGGTCAGGAATTGATTGGTCTTGATTACGAGCCGCTTTTCACTTTTTGTCAAACGGATAAAAAACTGTATTACACTGTTGCAGCAGACTTTGTATCCACTGATGATGGCTCCGGTATTGTGCATATTGCCCCAGCATTTGGTGAGGACGATTACAAGATTGGCTTGTCGCATGACTTACCGGTTCTGCAGCCTGTCGATAAAAGCGGCAAATTTACTGAAGAGGTAACACCCTACAAAGGCAAATTTGTAAAAACTGCCGATCCGGAAATCATTGCCGATTTAAAAACAAATAACCGCCTTTATAAAGCTGAAAACTATTTACATAGCTACCCGCATTGTTGGCGTTGTTCATCCCCTCTTTTGTATTACGCGAGAGAATCCTGGTTCATCCGCACAACTTCAATAAAAGACAGGCTTCTTAAGAATAATGAATCAGTAAGCTGGTACCCAAAGGAAGTTGGAGATGGGCGCTTTGGAGAGTGGCTTAGAAATAATGTGGATTGGTCGCTTTCTCGCGATCGTTTTTGGGGTACTCCATTGCCTATCTGGGTTTGTAACGATTGTGACAATTCATTGTGTATCGGCGGTATTGATGAATTAAAGCAGCAGTCCGGGATTAGCGAAATTTCAGATTTGCATAAGCCCTATATAGATGAAGTCAAAATTGCCTGCTCCAAATGCAATGGGGAAATGAATCGTGTTTCAGAAGTCATTGATGTCTGGTTTGATTCCGGTAGCATGCCAATTGCGCAATGGCACTTTCCATTTGAAAACAAAGAAAAGTTTGAAAATTTTTTCCCGGCAGATTTTATTTGTGAAGGTGTTGATCAAACCCGTGGCTGGTTTTATTCGTTGCTCGCAATTACGACCATGCTATTTGATAAGCCTTGCTACAAAGCCTGTCTTTCCGTCGATTTTATTTTGGACAAAATGGGCAAAAAAATGTCCAAAACAAAAGGGAATACAGTCGACCCCAACGCACTTTTAGACAACTACGGCGCGGATGCACTGAGATGGTATTTATTAACCGTGAGCCCGCCGTGGGTGACGACGCGTTTTGATGAAGAGGGTGTTCAGGAAGTCCTGCGAAAATTTATGGGGACGCTGGTTAATGTCTACTCTTTTTTTGCAATGTATGCGAATATCGATAAATTCGGTTATTCTTCTTTAAAGAAAATCAAATATGAGGAACGTCCTGAAATCGATCGGTGGTTAATTAGCTCTTTAAATTTATTGGTTAAAAGGGTTAATGAGTTATTAGAAAGATATGATTTAACAAAGGTTGCACGCGCAATTCAGGAATTCGTGATCGATGATTTATCTAATTGGTACGTTCGTCGCTGTCGCCGTCGATTCTGGAAATCCGATATGGGACCTGATAAACAGGCTGCTTATGACACATTATATGAAGTGCTAACGACAGTAGTAAAATTAATAGCGCCCTACACCCCATTCCTTGCAGATGAAATTTATTTAAATTTAACCCGTGAAAATAGCGAAGAACCGGAAAGCGTGCATTTAAGTTTTTATCCAAAACCCAATATGGATCAGCATAGCTACTGTGATCAAGAATTGGTAGAACGCATGAACCTGGTGCGCAAAGGCGTTAACCTTGGCCGCTCTTTAAGAAATGAGTCCGGCATAAAAGTAAGGCAACCCTTGCAAAGATTAATTGTAGTGGCTGTGGATAATAGTATCCGCGAACGAATTTCAATAATGTCTAACTTGATCATAGAAGAACTGAATGTTAAAAAGATAGATTTTGTATCTGACACAACAAAATTAACATCGAAAAGAGCATTGCCTTTATTCAAAAAATTGGGGCCAAAATTTGGGAAAAATGTTAATTCGGCTGCAAGTTTGATTAAAGAACTGGACAATGCCCAGATTGAATCGTTTGAAAAAAATGGCAAGCATGAGCTTGCAGTCAATGGCGATTCGTTCACTATTGACATGGATGATGTGCAAATAACCACAGAAAGCGCCGAAGGCTTACTCGTTCAAACTGAGAATGATTTAACAGTTGCTCTTGATATGACGATTACAGCGGATTTAAAAATTGAAGGCCTCGCGCGTGAATTTGTAAACCGTGTCCAAAATATGCGCAAAAATGCAGATTATGATGTTGTCGATCGTATTAAAATATTTCATCAATCCGACCAGGAACTTAGTTCCGCTGTTGATAAACAATCTAAATACATTTGCAATGAAACCTTGGCTGAATCGATTTCCACGGATGTGCCGGATAAGATAAAAACTGAAGAGTGGAACATCAATGGAGTTAAAGCTACAATAGGAATTGAGAAAATTGACTAGATGATTTTATTGAGAGAATTTTGAGTTTTTAGCGAGATTTAATAAAGGGAGGTATTTATGACTAAAAAGGAACTGGCAAAATTTAAAGAGCTTTTGACGGAAAAGCGAGTTCAATTGCTCAAAGATTTAGGTGAATTTAAGGAAAGAGATGAGGCTTCCAGTATAAAGGATTCGTCTGGAGACAATTCAGCCTATTCATTTCATATGGCTGACGTTGGCACTGATAATATGGAAAGAGAAAAAGCTTTCTTCTTTGCAACGCGTGAAGGAAAATACCTTTCACACATCGAAAAAGCACTGGATAGAATTGAGAACGGTACTTTTGGAATATGTGCCGATTGTACCGAGGAAAAACAAGACCTTTGCCCTACCTGCCCTGAGATCCCGAAAGAAAGATTACTTGCTGTGCCTACTGCTACACGTTGCGTGCCTTGCAAAGAAAGAGCTGAAAAAAAATATTAGTATTCTCATAACCTTGCCGACTTACTCTTGAAAGTCTTAATCATTTCATTGATTGTCGTCCTTGTTGACCAGGTTTCCAAGCTGTTTGTTAGGTTCTCTTTTGAATATGGCAGACCGCACCGAATCATCGGTGATTGGGTACGTCTGACATATATTGAAAACCCGGGCATGGCGTTTGGTATCGAAATTGGCGGGCAAATGTTTTTTACTCTGTTTGCACTGATAGCAACAATTATTATTTTCATTTATATTGTAAGAGCACGTCAAGAAAAGATTCAATTGCGGGTTTCACTTGCATTAATTCTTGGAGGAGCAATCGGCAACTTAATCGATAGATTCTTGTATGGAAAAGTTGTCGATTTTATCGAGGTTGGTGTTGGCAATGCCCGTTGGCCTATATTTAATATCGCTGATAGTGCAGTCACAATCGGAATGATCATTTTAATAACCATGGTACTTTTTGATAAATCAGCTCCCAAAACGGGCCAAGGTAAACAAGCCTCAGTTTAAACCCACCTTAGATTCTTATGGAAGAAGAAAATTTCTTCAAATTAGTTGTCCCTCCAAATCAAACTAAAGAACGGCTCGATAAATTTCTAACCAACTTTATCGACTTTTATTCGAGGGCGAGATTACAAAAAGTCATTGAAGAAGGCCTCGTCTTGGTAAATGGAACTCCTGCAAAATCCAGCCATGTTGTCCAGCCGCATGAAGCAATTGAAGTTTGTATCCCCAGGCCTAAACCTATTGATATTCTACCTGAAGATATTCCGCTCAATATTTTATATGAAGACGAATATTTGATTGTTTTAAATAAACCTGCAGGCATGGTGGTTCACCCTGCTTTTGCAAATTACACCGGGACACTGGTAAATGCATTGCTACACCATTGTGGCGACCTTTCAGCTATCGGTGGCAGGCAACGTCCCGGCATCGTGCATCGTTTGGATAAAGGTACCTCCGGCGTAATGGTTGTCGCAAAAAATGATTATTCCCATCAAAACCTCTCTTTGCAATTTAGAAACAAAACCACGGATCGTTTATATTGGGCAATTGTATGGTACATTCCACAAAAAAATGTTGGACGAATAGAAACTTATTTAGCCCGCAGCCCAAAAGACCGAAAGAGAATGACAGTTCAGCCCGATGGAAAACTTGCCGCAACAAATTATAAAGTGCTCGAAAAGTTCAATTTATTTTCCCTTGTTCAACTAAAATTAGAAACAGGAAGAACACACCAAATTCGAGTTCATATGTCTTATCTCGGTCACTCTGTTTTTGGTGATAAAGAATATGGCGGAAGAACGAAGCAGCTTACCAATCTGCCAAATGCGCAAAAAGATGTAGCAACCGAACTGTTAACCAAAATTGACAGGCAAGCATTGCATGCGAAAACGCTTGGTTTTGTGCACCCTATCAATAAAGAATATTTGAGTTTCGAGTCAGATTTGCCGGAAGATATGCATTTGCTGTTAAAAGACATCCGGTCATTACCTTTATAAATGGTAATATAAAACCAAACGGCGAAACAATGTTTCGCCGTTCAGGTAAAGGAGGGGTGGATGGAGAAATTTTATAATTTAACTTCTTATAAAATCTACACTTCCAATTACAATTATTGTGCCATTTAGAAACGCAAGAATCCTCAAAACAGAAACAACATATAACTTGATTATTAACAAACAAATAACCTAGAACTACAAAATAATAATATTTCCAGATTTCGCCTTTATCGCAAATTATAGCGTTCATTCGTACGACACTGTTCGCAAATGAAACATCAGTGAGAAATTATACTTGTTATAATTTCTTGCTTTTTTCACCGATTTCTATTACAATAATCACAATTTAGGAGAGTTTAATGGCCGAACTTCTGTGTTCGAAATGTAATCAAAAAAAACCAGGTTTAAGCGAGACACCGTTGCCAAATGAATTGGGGGAAAAAGTTAGAAACCAGTCATGCGAGTCGTGCTGGCAAGAGTGGGTGGCGCAACAACTCATGATAATGAATGAGTACCGTCTCGACCCAATGAACGATGACCACAGCCTGTTCTTAGATAAAGAAATGATTAAATTCCTTAATTTGAAATAATTTAATATGACTCTCAAATTAAAAACAGCAATCGATTCTCTAAATCCAAGAACGGGAGAAAAGATCGGTTCGTTTACACCAACATCCCCAACTGAAATCCCCGAACTATTACAGAAAGCCAGAACTGCTGCTCAGCAATGGGGTGCTCGGAGTCTGGTTTCCCGAAAAACAGTCATAAAAAGGGCATACCTCAAATTCTACGAAAACCAGGCAGAACTTGCTTTATTAATTTCTCAGGAAACAGGCAAGCCGATTACTGAAGCATTTTCTAATGAAATATTTACTGTTTTGGACTGCTTCAAATACTATCTAAAAAATATTGACCGGTTTCTAAAACCGCAAAAACTGAGTGCTGTTAACCCTCTGCTGAAACTACGGACGGGACGTGTACAGTATGAACCATTGGGAATTTTGGCAGTAATTTCTCCATGGAACTATCCATTACTTTTGTCAATGCAACACATCGTACCGGCTTTACTCTGTGGAAATGGCATTATTTTCAAACCATCGGAATTTACCTCTTTAATTGGACAAAAAATCGCTGAAGTTTTCAAAGAAGCTTCACTCCCTCCGGACCTTTTAACTGTGGTGACCGGCTTATCGGATGTTGGCTCAGCGTTGGTGAATTCCGAGATTGATAAGATATTTTTTACCGGTAGTACAAGCGTTGGGAAGAAAATATATTCAGCCGCTTCTCAAAACTTAACTCCCGTAAATATGGAGTTAGGTGGCAGTGATGCAATGGTTGTCTTCAAAGATGCAAATCTTGAACGAGCAGCAAATGCAGCCGTTTGGGGAGCTTTTGCCAACGCAGGGCAAGCATGCGTTTCCATAGAACGTATCTTTGTAGAAACTTCTATAAAAGAACAGTTCGTCAAAAAAGTAATTGCAAAGGCAAAGAGTTTGAGTTTTTGTAAGATCGGCTCTAACAATGGCGAAGTCTCTTGTCTAATCAATGAAACTCAATTTTCAAAAATTAAAAGTATGGTACATGATGCCAGGAATAAAGGTGCTGAGATTTTATTCGGTGGCGAAGCAAAACCTGAAATTGGGGATTTGTTTTTTGAGCCTACCCTTATTACAAATTTGGACAGTACAATGAAAATTTCAAAGGAAGAAATATTCGGTCCCCTGGTAACGTTGGATACATTTGATACTGAAAATGAAATGCTTGAAAAAGTAAATAACTCGGAATTTGGATTATCTGCAAGTGTTTGGACAAATGATATTAAAAAAGGCCGCAAACTTGCATCGGAAATAAACGCCGGAAGTATCATAATTAATGATACGCACATCATTTTAGGGCAATTTGAGGCACCTTATATAGGATACAAAAATAGTGGGCTGGGAGTAAGTCATGGCGAGTGGGGCATAGCAGAAATGGTTCGACCCAAATATGTCAATCATGATAAGCCGCTAATAAGTAAGCTTTTGAAGTTCCTATATAAACCGCTGCACGAAAATGATGTTTGGTGGTACAAGTACAACGAAGAACGGTTTAATGATTTCAAAGCGTTTACAAATTTTTTGCACGGTTCATTTAAAGACAGATTGGCGGCCGCTTTACCCGCTCTAAAAGCTTTATTAAGAAAAAATTACTTGTAAGTTCTTTGGGAACTTCATTTTGAAGTTTGAGTACGCTAATATATTTTTGGGAAACAACTAAGCTTAGGGAATCTATCACTTGCAAGTAATTACATCTGTTCGGTTATTTTATTTGAAAAGTTTTTTCTGCCTGCTTCTTTCTCTAAATCACTCAGCCGTTTTTTCTCAAACCACTGACACTTTAAAACTTTCCCTCAAAGATTGTGAAAAGCTTTCACTGGAAAACAACCTGGAAATCGAAACCGCTAAACTCCAAATAAATGTCGCCAGAGCGAAACGGACACAAGCCCGGCATCTTAAAATCCTTCCTAAGTTTGAACTAAAGCATATTTGGGGACCATCCACACAAGCCCGGGATTCAGTAACTGCATTTGGTGTACTGACGTCTCCGGACACAAGCTTTCAATTTAAAGACCTTCGCTATTACACAGAAACCGAATTAAATATTCTTCAACCATTATATACATTTGGAAAGTTAAGTGGTTTGGACGAAGCTGCGTCCTACGGCGTGCAAGTAGAAAAAGCAAACCTGGATAAAGTTAGTCAGACCAAACAGTTGGAAGTGAGAAAATGGTACTGGAATTTGCTGCTTCAAAAAGAATTGCTTCTGGTTATTGAAGATGCTGAAAAGGAAATGAAAAAAGCGAAGGATAAGGTCGATGAAAAGCTGGAGGCCGGCGCTGAAGATGTAAGCCAAACCGATGGTTTCAAATTACAAATTTATCAGTATGAAATTAAAAAAAGAAAAAGTGAAATTCTAAATAAAATCGTCATCGCGAAAGCTTGGCTGCGAATGACCATGGGGGTAGCACCCGATGTTAATTTTGAACTCAAGGATGAATATCTGGAACGCATTGATGCAAATTGGCAGGAGTTGCCGGCTTACCTTGAAGTAGCCTATGCCGACAGACCGGATATTTCTCAGCTCAGGGCTGGTCTCAGCGCACGCCATGCTTTGATTAAAATTGCCAAAAGTGATTATTACCCACAATTCTTCTTTGGGGCACAAATTCGCTACAACTATGCTAAAGATCGTTTTGATTCAAAAAACCCGTTCGTAAACAATCCTTATAATTTTTTTCGCCCGGGATTTATCGTTGGTTTTAATCTTAACCTAAATTTTGTACAGACTCGCGACAAGGTGCGCGTTGAAGAAGCCGAGTATAAAAAGCTAGCGCATAAAGAGCAGCTTCTATCTGATGGCATAAAAATTGATGTACAGCAATTGTATTTAGAGGCTAAACAGTCGGAAATAAATATGCGAGGAAGTCGTAGAGCTTTAAAAGCAAGTGAAAATTGGCTGCGTTCTGCCACCATGACTTTTGACATTGGCGTCGGTGAAATAAAAGACGTGATTGATGCCTACCAGGCAAAAGGAAAAATGCAGTTCGAGCATCTTGAGAATATATATAAATTTAATATCGGTATCGCAAAACTAGGTCATGCGATCGGCAAAAATTTATATCTGAACTAAATTAGAGGAATTGAAAATGCGTAAATTAAGTATACTATGGGTGCTTATATTTTTAGTAACTCAAAATATATTTGCCAACGAATCACCATTGGAAATGATTAAACACAGAAATCAAAAAGTAAAACAGGTTTTAGATGCCGCTGGTGACAATATAAGTGAAAAGACAAAAGGGGAGTTAAAAGAACTAATCAATGGTGTGATAGATTTCCAAAGGCTATCAAAGATTGCTTTAGGAAAATATTGGAACGAACGCACCAAAGCTGAACAAAATAATTTCGTCGATGTATTCCAAGAACTGATCAGAAATTCTTCTATCAAAAAGCTTGAAGTGTATAAAGCTGACAAAATAGTTTATGAAGAACCCGAGATTGATGGCGACAAGGTGGAGGTTATAACCCTCGCTTACAAAGATAGAAAAGAAGCAGAGGTTCTCTATAAAATGCATAAGGTCGGCGCTGAATGGAAGGTGTATGATATCGAAATTGATGGTGTTAGCACAGCTATAAATTACCGGGAATCTTTCTACAAACAAATCGCAAAAACCTCATATATTGAAATGTACGACAAACTGGTATCCAGGCTGGAAAAACAATAAACTATAGAAAAGTTTAACTTTAAAAAGCTGCCTCATATTTTGGGGCAGCTTTTTTTTGGTAAAAAATAAAAACGCGCTTTTACAAACCAAGTTAACTTGACTCTGAGCTGAAATAGTTATATGTTGGTAACTTACTATAACGAGTGATTTACATGAAAATAGAAATGAATCAGGATGAAACCATTCGTATTCAGGGAATGCTTGAGTACGAAAAAAAACATTGGCAGAGCGGCAAAAAAATTATTGCAGGGGTGGATGAAGTTGGCCGCGGCCCATTAGCGGGTCCCGTTGTAGCTGCTGCAGTTGTTTTCCATGAGAGTCCTGATATCCCAATGATAGATGACTCCAAAAAGCTAACCTCGGAAATACGTGAATATCTGTATGACATCATAAAAGCGGAAGCATGGTACATAGGTATAGGCATTGCCAGCGTAAATGAAATTGACAAAATAAATATTCTGCAGGCATCATACCTGGCCATGAGCAGAGCTATTGATGAACTCAAGGTACGTCCTGACCACTTATTAGTTGATGGGCGCGATTACCAAAACAGCGCTCTCCCCTACTCTGCAATTATAAAGGGAGATTCATTATCCTACTCTATTGCGGCGGCTTCAATTGTTGCCAAAGTAACTCGCGATAGAATTATGCAAAACTACGACAAAAATTATCCGCAGTACGGTTTCTCTCAGCACAAGGGATACGCGACAAAATTTCATCTCGATGCAATCGAACAGTTTGGTTTTTGTTCAATTCACAGACGTTCTTTTCACCCAAAACGATTCAGTGATTTACAACTGCGTCTCTTCAAAAATGACCAAAGCTACTAAACAGACCGGTAATTCGGGAGAAGAACTGGCCGCAACTTTTCTAAGCAAAAACGGCTATAAAATCATTGAGCGAAACTACAGATGGGCACGCGGCGAAATTGACATCATCGCCGAGAAAGAAAGCATGCTGATTTTTGTTGAGGTCAAGACCGCCAGAAGCAAAAATTTTGGTGCACCTGAAACATGGGTAACTCAACGCAAACAGCAGCAAGTTGGTATGGTTGCTTCACGTTATTTACAGGAAAAAGAAATTGTCGATACGGATTGCCGATTCGATGTAATTGCTGTAAGCGCAATTGGCAAAGAATGGGAAATTAAACATATCGAAAATGCTTTTTGGCTTTGAGAATTTAAGGGGCTTTTATGGACTTGAAAAATAAAGTTGCCGTTGTAACCGGCGCCGGAAAGGGAATTGGTCGAGCGTTTGCCGTGATGCTTGCCAAAGAGGGCGCTAATATTGCGGCCATATCCCGCTCACAATCCGACTTACAAAGTTTGGCAAGAGAAGTTGGAGATGTAGGAAAAAAGGCTTTCATTCAGGAAGGCGATATTTCCCGTGAAAGCGTTATTCGTGATTTCATAAATAGTGCTGCGAACAAAATGGGCGGGCTGGATATTCTGGTTAATAATGCAGGTCTGGGACATTTCGGCCGCATAGAAACACTTTCCACGGCTGATTGGGATAGCATGTTCGATGTAAATCTACGGGCGCTGTTTTTATGTACGCGTGAAGCATTGCCACATTTGAAGAAAAAATCTGAAAGCGCTATTGTGAATGTTGTCTCACTTGCCGGAAAAAACTCTTTTATAAACGGCGGAGGCTACACTGCAACAAAGGCGGGCGTTTTAGCCTTCTCCCGGTGTTTAATGCTGGAAGAAAGGGATGCCGGGGTCCGTGTTCTTGCTATCTGTCCGGGTTCAGTTGATACCCGTTTTAGACACCGTGACGCTGAAGAAAGGAAAAAAATTCTTAAGGCAGATGAAGTCGCAAAAGTGACTATTGAGGCGCTCAAACTGCCGCAGACGGCAATGGTTAGCGAAATTGATATCCGACCGACAAATCCATAAATTCCGATTACTATTTTAGCACGTGATTATTTTATGATACAAGATTTATTAAATCGCCCTTTACGTGACCTAAGAATTTCAGTCACGGATCGTTGCAACTTCCGTTGTAATTATTGTATGCCCGAAGATGTTTTCGGCTTAAAATATAAATTTATGGATCGAGGTAAGATTCTTTCCTTTGAAGAAATTCTCAGCCTGGCAAAGTTAGGTGCAGAATTGGGTGTAACTAAAATTCGGCTCACCGGCGGCGAACCACTGCTTAGAGCCGATGTTGTAAAATTAATTAAAATGCTGGCCGGCATTCCGGAAATTCAGGATCTGGCATTAACCACAAATGGTTATTTTCTTGAAAAGAAAGCAGAAAGTCTCAAAAAAGCAGGACTGCAGCGCTTGACCATAAGCCTGGATACGTTGGATGCCAACTTGTTCAAAAAATTAGCTGGCAAGCATTTAAACCTTGCCCAAGTGTTACGAGGTATTAAGGCCGCTCAAGATGTTGGTTTTTCTCCCATAAAAATTAATACAGTTATTCGAAAAGGAGTAAACGAGGATGAAATTCTGAAGCTACTTCGCTTTTCAAATGAAAGTAACCTGATCATTCGATTTATAGAATATATGGACGTTGGCAATCTGAATGGCTGGGAACCCCAAGATGTATTTTCTGCAAATGAAATACTGGATATCATCAAAAAAGAATTTGCAGTTACAGCAATGGATAAAAATTACAAGGGCGAAGTTGCCGAACGTTATTCTATAACCGGCGGTGGTGAATTTGGTATCATCGCCTCGGTTTCTCAGCCGTTTTGTGGTGGGTGTTCCAGGGCGCGGCTCTCTGCCGATGGCTATTTATTTACATGCCTGTTTGGCAATGCCGGCGTGGATATAAAAACCGATATGCGAAACGGCGCTTCAGACAAAGAGCTCTTAAATAAATTACGCAATATCTGGCAAAATAGAAGCGACCAATACTCTGAAAAACGCAGTCCAAATTTTTCAAAACAAACAAAGCCGAAAGTTGAAATGTATCATATAGGGGGGTGATGTATCATCTCGCTGGCTCTGCAAAAAGCCAAGCTCGATATTATATATTCCGACCTTTAACAAACGACCTGTTTTATTGGGCACTGTTTGTTTTGATAGGGGGAATTGGGCGTAGAGAATTAGGAGTGCAAAAATCAGCGCAGGTAGTATCAGAAACTTTGTGTAACTACCGGATTTTAGAGTTGGGACAAACCCTTTTGTAAATAGTTCTTGTGTAATATTTTTTAACTCATTACAATTACACAAGGAGAAAAACATGGCCATTAACGAAGATTTGATAAC
>JAJDAE010000290.1 GCA_029262035.1 Candidatus Zhuqueibacterota bacterium | reverse complement strand
TTATTGGCGGCACCCACGGTTACGACAACCAACTGCAATCCATGGGAGCAATTTTTATTGCGCACGGACCGGCATTTAAACGCAGCCTGAAAGTACCCTCCTTCAGCAATATTCATTTATATGAATTGATGGCGCATATCCTCGGTGTGATCCCGGCTCCCAACGATGGCAATATGGATGCAGTCAAAGGGATGTTAAAATAATGCAAGCAAACTCCCCCACAGTTTTCAGCAACCAAACTGAAATTCACTCCGACCTTGAAAAAATAGTCCGAAGGCATTTAGAAAATCCATTTCAACACAAAGTCAAAAAAACCAGTCTTGATATTTTTCAACAAATAAAGGCAGCGGCTGACCGCCACCGCGGTGAACTGATTTTTGATTCCGGCTGTGGTTCCGGCGAGAGTACCGTTCAAATTGCTGAAAAACAAAAGGAATGTTTTGTGGTGGGCATGGATAAATCCAAGGAGCGGATTCGCAAAGCCAACGAGAAATTTGATGCTGGAGAAAATTACTTATTATTGCGCGCCGAAGTAGTCGACATTTGGCATCTGGCAGTTAAAAACGACTGGAGGCTGAAACAGCATTACATCCTCTACCCAAATCCCTGGCCCAAGAAAAGTCACCTGAAACGCCGATGGTACGGGCATCCCGCGTTTATAGATTTACTTAAATTAGGTGGTGAAATTGTTCTGCGCAGCAACTGGAAATTATATTTGGAAGAGTTTGCCCTCGCTGCTAAAATTGCTACAGATAAGAGCACTACAGTACAATCGATCTCTCCGGAAAACTACATTTCATTATTTGAGAAAAAGTATTTTGAGAGTGGGCAGGAGTTGTTTGGGTTGTGGGTAAAATAGTTTCTCGCATCTAGATGTCCGTAACATCTTTCATCCAGTCCGGGAGCTCTAATGGTGCGGGTTTGTGGCCATAAAAGAAGTCATCTAGTTTTAGAGCTAACTTACGTAATAGCCCAGACTGCTTTACACCGAATCGTACCATATTATGCAAGATATTGTTCGGATGGGAATACGGGCAGGCACTCATACACCGGGCGCAATCCGTACCGATTTTACACCAGAGCGTAAAACAAGCTTCCGAGTCGATCTGCCAGCGTAAAGCGCCATCGATTTCTACCTGGTTCTCAAAAGGAATAGCATTGCTTGGGCATACATCTGCACACTTTTTACATTGAATGCAGAAGTCGATCATGGTGTGGTCCTGTTTTCTGTTATCAACAACCAGCAGCAAATCTGTTGTTACAACAGCCAGACGCACGCGCGGCCCCAGCTCAGGAGTCATCAACAAACCCATCCTGCCGATTTCGCCCAAACCGGCATCACGTGCTACCAACGGACATATAACGCGGTAGCTAGCGTCAATATGAGCGCGAGTGGAATAACCAAGCTGGCGAATGAACTCTGCCAGTTGCACGGCCATAGTTCCTGAATTCAGGTATTGTTGCGCCGACTCCATAACTGTCGGTCCTTTTGGCGCCCGGTCCAGCAAATATTTGTCCATCTCTACAGTTAGAGCGATAGCATATTTATGGTTTAATTCAATCGGTTCTCCATATCTTTCACCACGACCAATTGTAGAGTACAGGTGGTAATCCCGGAGTTCAGTGACGCCAACAGAAACAGCACCCAATCTTTTGAGCCACTTTTTTATAAAATGTGTCATGTTTGTTGGATCAACCGGTTGCGGCGGCTCAGGTAACATCTCGTCGTCGAGCATTTTATGGAAAGCAGCTACTGTCTTAAAACTGGCATCAGCTGCAGCCGAAGTAACAGGATCGTAAAATACAGCTCCTTTTTGCAAAAGACCGGGCTGACTCCTGAACTGATCGTCTAAGTCCCTTTGCTCCGGATGCTGTTTATAATACTCACTGAACCGCTCTGACCCTGCTTCCAAGAGATTACGGGAGAACATGATATCTCTTTCATCAATGCGCTTTTTAGGGGTATCGTTTTCCTGCTTAAAAGTATTGCCTATCGGCAGCAACAAAAAAACCGGTATGAGCACAGTAACACTCAAAAGTGCGAAACAAACAACTGGCTGGTATTCAAAATCAATTAAACCGGCGGCAAAATAAGGAATCGGCAACCAAAAGGCCAGCGTCAAAGCTCGTCTGGTGGCAATGGGTTCCTCCTCCTGCCTTGACACCAAGGCAAAATATAGCATAAACAGAAAAATAGCGCCTCCGACCATTATCGAAATGAGGGCTGAAAGCTGTATTGAGGGAAATGGCATATGTACTTCCTTCGTTCAGGCGGACTCCTCAAAGCAGTAGTCGAACGACGCTTTTGGAAACCGAGTTGACGTGATTATTATGTCAAATTTACTCTAGTATTGTTCGCGCATTGATTGGTTGTACAGGCCGATTATTTGGGTGATGCATGGTATGACTGAAATGCTCAACTTGCTCGCTTGAAACAGTTAGTGATTGTTTCATTACCAACCAAAGTACCCCCTCAGAGCAAGGCGGCGTTGTTAATGATCCGTTAAACCGATAATAGTCTCGATTGGTTGGCAAAATACCTTCAACGGACACTTTTGCTGACATACTATTTTTCCCACCAGCGTTCTCTGGCATTACATCCCAGATTTTCCCCAGCGTTTCATTTTCATCGCCTTCTTCAAACATAACCGCC
>JAJDAE010000289.1 GCA_029262035.1 Candidatus Zhuqueibacterota bacterium | reverse complement strand
CACATATACAAGTGATGAAAATCACAAATAACCCTTAAAGCAAAGGGAGTAATTAACAGTAAACTTTTCAACTTAAAACCTCTTGGAGGAAATGATGAAACGAATAAGTGCACTATTTTTAGTCTTAACATTTTTAGTAGCGCTTTCAGGAACCGGCTTTGCTCAGGGCATTGGTGGTACCGATCACGACTTTTCCGGTCAGGGTTGGTCGAGCGGTCAAATTTGCGCCGTCTGTCACACGCCCCATAATTCGGATGTATCTGTTGCAGATGCTCCTTTGTGGAACCACGAGGTGACTGCCGCAACTTTTACCCCATACTCCAGCACTACATTAGACGCAACGGTGGGGGCTCCAGATGGCATTTCAAAATTATGCCTAAGCTGTCATGATGGTACAGTTGCTCTTGACAATTTCGGTGGCACAACCGGTGGAACCAACTTTGTTACCGGTGATCAACTTATCGGAACCGATTTAAGTGATGATCATCCTGTTTCTCTGACTTATGATGCAGCTTTAGCAACAGCTGATGCTGAGCTATTTAATCCGACTTCGACAAATTCCGGTTTAGGCGGAACCATTTCAGCTGACATGTTATTTGGTGCCAAATTAGAATGCGGTTCATGTCACGATGTTCACAATGGCGCTGGCGTTGGCAAGTTTTTACGAAAAAGCAATGCAGGAAGTGCTCTGTGCATGACCTGTCACGACAAATAATTAAACATCATTAAAATCAATTTAGTTTGTATTTAACAATATTCCCTTTGCTTAACTTAATTGTAAACTAAAGCCTGATGAGTGTAGAAAATGAATCGAAAACATCGAAATAACCCCTTGAAATCTCTAAGCCTCTTTGTATTTTTCACTATACTGGTTTCCTGTTCAGCGAAATTACAAAAACCAGAGGTCAGCGAGAGCTTGGTCATATTCCCTTCTCCGCCGGATACGACTCGAATTCAATTTCTAACCAGTTTTACCAATTCAAAAGATGTAACGGGTAATCGCGCAGGTCTTAAAAAATATGTGATGGGCGAGGATAAAGCTAATTCGATCGTTAAACCATACGGATTGGCTGTTCACAAAGGTAAAATATATGTTTGCGATACCATTTTGGGTGGCCTGGAAATTCTTGACCTGGAAAACAAAGAATTTAAGTATTTTACTCCAGACGGGTTGGGGAAGTTAAAAAAACCAATCAACTGCGCAGTAGATTCTGATGGTAAGCTTTTTGTGGCGGATGCCGGACGCAGGCAGATTGTAGTATTTGATGAAAACGGTAAATATTTGACTTGTTTTGGAGATGCCAACACGATTAAACCCACAGATATTTTTATAACCGCTGATAGGTTGTGGGTTGCGGATATGAACAATCACAAAGTCAGAGTTTACGCCAAAGATACTTACGAACTGATCTCCTCCATCCCTGATGTCGAACCGGATGCCGCAGGGTTTCTGAGAAAACCAACCAATCTCTGGGTTCTGGAAGATAGGGTGTATGTTAGCGATTTTGGAGACTTCAATATAAAAATATATTCGACCGCTGGCGTATTTATAAGAGCTATTGGCAGCTATGGCAACGGTCTTGGTCAATTCACGCGCCCCAAAGGTGTTGCCGTTGATAAATCTTCGAACCTCTTTGTTGTGGACTCCGGCTTTGAAAATGTACAGGTTTTTAACCCGGCAGACAAATTACTCATGTTCTTTGGAGGCACTTATAAAGGGCCGGGCTATATGTGGCTGCCCGCCAAAGTTGTAATCGATTATGACAATTTAGAGTATTTTCGAGATTATGTCCATGAGAGTTTTTCATTAAAGTATCTGATTTTTGTATCCAATCAATATGGGCCTGATAAAATCAATGTCTATGGGTATGTAGGACCTGAGCACGGACCTGTTTCAAAAGAAAAATTGACCCGGAAAGTTAACTAAGGATATGAGAATGAGCATTTCGCCCACGTAGAAATCAGCTCTAATTATTGATGAGAATAATTTTGTCCGGTAGTACAGTTTATTTAGTATTCATTTTATTATGTTTTGCTTTAATAGCGTGTACGGCAAAAAAAAGAACCAGCATATACAGGATCCTGTTCGATGGGGTGCCGGAGGAAGTAGGTGATATTGTGTTGCAGGATTCATTGGCAATATCCGATTCTACAGAATTTGAAAATGCTCAAAATTCTAAAATTATCAACACCGAATTTTATTTTCACGCCGTATATCAGCAAAAAGAATGTGATGCCTGTCATGAAATCTCGCAGGGAAATGTATTATTGGAACAACCTCCTGAGTTGTGTTATGGTTGCCATGATGACTACCGGGAGGAAAATACAGTTCTTCATGGGCCTGTCGGTGCGGGTATGTGCCTTACCTGCCACAATCCTCATTTTGCCAAAAATGAAAAACTCTTACTTAAGAAAAAAGATGAACTCTGCCTGGATTGTCATGAATCTGGTCTCGTGTATCAAAACGAAGTGCACGATGGGGTTGAAAGGTCTGATTGTTTAGAGTGCCACAATCCCCATGCGAGCCAAGAAATGTATATGCTCAACTGATATGGAGCTGAAGGAAAAAAATACTCTTGCTGTGATTAGGTCTGTTTTTAAGATCACATGTGTCCTGTTCGTCACTACTATTGGAATCGGTTTCTCGCAGGTTTATGGTCAAACACCGATTCTTTCATGGGGTGCCTGGAATATGCAGTCGGTTGATGGCTCTATAAATCTGGAAGGTCAATATAGGCAACAAGAAACTGTCCTAAGATCAAACTTAACGGAACGCCCTCAAGCATCACTCTTTAGTGGTCAATTCATTTTGAATACGAAGAGTTATATCTGGCATCCCAATTTTATGCTGCTGGATCTCAATTTAGACTTTAGCCCAGGAACTCAACGTGAACGTTTGTTACTTGCTCCGGATCGATCGGAGGTGAGAACGGCAGAACGCATGCACGCACGATCAACTTTTTTTAATGAGCGGCCGTTTTCGGCGAGCCTTTTTACCAATTTTAGTCATGGCTATATCGCCAGAGAGAATACCAGTAACGTTGAAACGATTCGAAAGGATTTTGGGGCTAACTTTAGATATCCCAACAAGGTTGCGCCCTTAATGTTAAATTATAAATTCGAAAATTGGACTCAGAATGAATCTCAAACAAATCGAAAATTTGTTACACATAGACATAATCTGAATTCTATTTTCTCTAAATCATTTAATAAGCTTAACAAGCACCAATTGACCTTTTCATTTGATGACTATTTGAGGGACTATTCGTTTAATGCCAGAACACGTTCGAAAATTTCCAGGGTTGATTTGAAAAGCGACATGTATTTAGATAAAAACCAGGATAATTCTTTTAATTCACTGTTCATGTATTATTACCAAAAAGGTGATTTTAACTTTAAGAGATTTCAGGCAAACGAGGCCATCAAGTTTAAACTACCAAAGAATTTTTTGGTTAGTGGCAACTATCAATACAATTATTTTAACCAGACTGAATTAAACTCGAATCAGCACGTCTTACGAAACAATCTGAACCATAAAATATTTTTAAGTATTGATACCGATGTTTATCTGGAATATACAAATCTAAAACAGTCAACGTTTAGTGAACTAACCAAAACCGCAGGACTCTCCTTTGTTTATCGAAAGAAAATTCCAACCGGCAGGGTGGCATTCTCGTATGCTTATCGCAACCGCAATGAAAATAGAGACAATGAGTCAGCATTTCTAAATATTTTAAATGAAGAACATGTTCTGGATGACTTGCAAGTTGTACTGTTAAACAATCCCTTTATTAATCTTAACAGCATTGTTGTTACAGATGAAACTAAAACTCTATTTTATCAAGAGAATATAGATTACATTTTGATTCAACGAGGAGAATTTGTCGAAATACAACGTTTGCCCGGTGGTTTCATTGCGAGTTACACGAAGGTTTTTATCGATTATACATCCACTCAACAGGTTTCTTATAAACTCAGTTTTGATAATCACAGATTTACGACCACTATAGGGTTGTTCAATCAATTTTTAGAACTCTATTTTCGAACAAATGAATTGGATTATAATAACGTTGAGACTGTCGATTTAAGAATTTTGAAAACGATCTCTCAGAGGGTTTATGGTACCCGATTTTCCTTGGGCATTCTTCGGGGCGGATGGGAAAAAGATATTTTTAACAGCAACATTATTCCAAGTCGTTCAATCAGGTACCATGTTACGCTTGCCGGTAATTTGTTCAACAGGCTTGGTCTCTCCTTAGCCGGTAATTTGCGCGATTACTTACTCGTGAATGATAATGAAAAACAAAAACTTACAAATATTTCGGGTAAGTTGATTTATAGGTTGAATAAAAGGGCAAAGGTGAATTTTGAGGGCGGATATCGATTACAAGAAGGCAGAGGGATAGATTTAGCCCTCACAACTTTCAGAGGAGAATTAACTTCACTTTTTCATCAATTGCTTTTGACAGTCGGGTTTGAAAAATATAAGCGTAATTTTTTGGAGGATAGAACAAATTTTAACAGAATTTATCTTAAAATTCAAAGAATCTTTTAGCAAAATCGTGATGGTCAGGACAGGCTTAGTCATTTCGATTTTTCTGAGTTGCTCGTACCCTGATTCCGGCTTTTCACAGGAAAATACTGACTGCGCTACTTTAGCATGTCATGGAACAATTAAAACGGGGGACGTTTTGCACGCTCCGGTAGAGCAACAGTGTGAGTCCTGTCACAATAAAAGTAAGGCAAAACATCCAGCATCTGTGGGCGCTGAATTCACGCTGGTAGAGCAAGCACGTAAAATCAGTACATTTTATTCTCTCAGAAACCGAGGCGTGGAATTCACCTTAGCAGAGCAAGCTCCTGATTTATGTTACATGTGTCACGAACCTAAAAATAAAAAGACATCAATTCATGCGCCTGTTGAGGATGGAGACTGCGGAACCTGCCATGGCCCCCACAACTCCGAGCAACCGGCATTGGTTATTTTAGACGACTCAGACAATTTATGCGAAACCTGCCACGATTTGGAGCTTGCGGGAAATGTCGTCCAACATGGGCCGGTTATTAGTAAAAATTGCCTTAGCTGCCATGAAGTCCATCAATCCAGCCATCCGGGTTTATTAAAAAAAGCTTCTTCGGAGTTATGTTACCAATGTCACCAGGAAATTAAAGAGCACGAATCATTGCCAACAATACATGCTGCTTTTGAGGATGATTGTCTAGGATGTCATTCGCCGCACGGTAGCCAGGTAGCTTCTTTACTCAGCACGCAAGACCCGGATTTATGTTTCGAGTGTCATGGTGATTTGGAAGAGGCAATGACTAAAGGCAAAACAATACATAAGCCGTTCGTAGATACAAAAAGCTGTTTGCAGTGCCACTTACCTCACGCCTCTGAGAATGCCAGTCTCCTCGTCAATTCATCACCGGAGCTTTGTTTCGAATGCCATAAAAATACGCCTAAAACCATTCAACCTAAGCTGGAAAAAAAATTTGTACATGCACCTGCTGCCGATGGAGATTGTACAGCTTGTCATTCTTCACATGCCTCAGAGTTTACAGCATTACTCAATACAGAATTTCCCGAAGGTAGTTATGCCCCTGGTCAGGAAAAATCGTTTGGTTTATGTTTTGAATGTCACGATGCCGAAATGATGCAAGTGGCTTCAACGATATCTGCAACGGAGTTTAGAGATGGTAATAAAAATCTTCACTTTATTCACTTAAATGGGGATAAAGGCAGAAATTGTAATCTCTGCCATGATATGCATGCTTCCGACAATCCGCATTTAATAGCAGAAGAAGTTTTGTTTGGAAACTGGTCAATGCCGCTCAAATTTACAAGCAAAGAAACTGGCGGTTCATGTTTGCCGGGATGTCATGAAGAGCAGGAATATACGAGATAATGGGGGATGTATTAAACGACAACTCTTAAGTCGTTCAATATAAATCTATAAAAACAACTTATGTTACTTTTAAACAATTGGGAGTATTGAAAATGCGATTTCTAACATTTCTTAGCGTTGTAATAATTTTACTATTTGTTTTCTATCTTGATGACTCCTCTGGCGATATTAAATTCAGCCATCATGACTTTAGCGGTGCGTCTTGGAGTAATGGTGAAATTTGTATTGTCTGCCATACGCCGCATCATGCAAACCAGGAAGTTTCAGATTCTCCTCTATGGAATCACCAGGTAACAAACGCAGTATTTGAACTTTATTCAAGTTCGACATCAGATGCCGTTCCCGGTCAGCCTAACGGTAAATCTAAGTTATGTTTGTCTTGCCACGATGGAACTGTAGCTTTCGAAAACCACAGTGGAGTAACCTCTGGTACCAGATTTATGAATTCTGGCAATGTTGGCACATCGTTAGCCAACGACCATCCTATTTCTTTTATTTATAACTCGGCGCTGGCAAACGCTGATGGAGAACTTTATGACCCCTCTACGGCTCCCTCTGGGTTAGGCGGAACCATTGCTGAGGACTTCCTGGATAATGGCAGCCTGGAATGTTCTTCTTGTCATGATGTCCATATATCGAGAAATACACAGGGATGCGTAGGGTGTCATAATGTACATGGTTCCGGCGGTGTGGCAACCAACACGCTGTCACTCAGGGTATCTAATGACGGTAGCGGTTTATGTAAGACTTGCCATGATAAATAACAAGGTAAGGTAGTGACTGTTTTTACTACAGAAACCTCTGGAGCTTATTAAGGGCTTCATCTAACCTGCATTATTCATAAACTCAGGAATTTGAAGCCAAATATTAGAAATAAGGCTGTCACTCAGGAGGCCTGTCTTGAGCTTTGTCGAAAGGAGTCTTTTGGGGGTACAATCTGCTGTTTATAAAAAAGATTCCTCCTGAATGACATCGGATTCTTGAATTATTCATCTAATACATTGCGACTCAATAAGTATTATCCCCTTCTCGCTAATAGTCTGTGTATTTTAGAAACAGAGAACCATAGAGAATTTACACTTACGCTGATGGAAGTTTATATTAAAAAAAATAGGTGATTTTTAAAATGTAATTCCTTTCATTCAAAAAGTGAGATGAAGCCAGTTTAAATTGGATGATTTTTTGAAATTTAAACCCGGGTTCATAGGATACTTTTTGAACCAATAAGCTTAATCGCTCACTTTGCCTAACAATTTTTTCAACAAATATTAAGGGAGCTCAATTGAAAGCAATATTTTGCACATTAGGCTTAGCTATATTAATGTCTGGCTGTTCTAAAAATCACGATTCTGATAATAACGCCCACTGGGGATATTCTGGTCAGGAAGGTCCTGAGTATTGGGGTTCTTTGAGCTCTCAATACTCCCCGTGCTCTGATGGTGTAAACCAATCGCCGGTTAATCTTACAAACTTTATAGATTCGGAATTGGCGGCACTGGAAATGATATATGGGACAAATGCTAACGAAGTTATTAACAATGGTCACACCATCCAGGTAAATTATGAAACGGGGAGCACGCTGTCCACAAATGGCCTTGATTATGAATTAATACAATTTCATTTTCACTCTCCAAGTGAGAATCATATCAATGGCAAGTCTTACCCTTTAGAAGCTCACTTAGTCCATGCTGGTAATGAAGGTAATTTGGCTGTTGTGGCGGTTATGTTTGAAGAAGGCGATGAAAATGAAACGCTGGGGAAAATCTGGGATGTAATGCCAGAGAACGCTGGTGGGAAAAATAGTATGTCAGCAAAAGTGTCCGTTGAAGGTATTTTGCCAACCAATCGAGACTATTA
>JAJDAE010000288.1 GCA_029262035.1 Candidatus Zhuqueibacterota bacterium | reverse complement strand
AATTGCCCGCTAAATTTGCAAAATAAACAGTTTGTTAGTATTAACACTATTGCAATGCCGTACAAACACTAATTTTTCCAAAAAAAGGTTCGTTCATGCAAAAAGGTGCAGTCCGAAGACTGTGGTTCCCTTTTACTATTTTTGTTTTTTTTGCTGGGATAGCGTTTATAAATAAAGATTTCCTTTTCCAGTTTAGTGCAGAAGCCATAACCCAGTCACAAAAAATATTACGCTATATTATTCAAGTTGCAATCTGGATATCCGCAGCTCACTTTATAAATCGTTTAGTTAATGTCGTAATTTGGGATGGTATTGTAAAAAATGCCATCGGCGCTGCTGTGCCCCGCCTCCTGAAAGATGTTTTAACCATTTTCCTTTATATAGTCGCAATAACCGGAATCGCCAGTTTTGTATTTGACCAACCCGTAACCGGTTTTTGGGCTACTTCCGGAGTTGCGAGTATTGTTCTGGGCATGGCTTTAAAAAACATGATCCTGGATGTATTCATTGGGCTTGCAATAAACATCGATCGCCCTTATAAAATAGGAGACTGGATCGAAGTCCATAATGTGGGTGTAAAAGGATTTCTTCGGGGACAAGTAATGGAAACCAATTGGCGCACGACCCGGCTTCATACTGAAGATGACTCCATGGTTATTTTGCCCAACAGCATGCTTGGTGAAAAAGCGGTTACTAACTTGTGGGGCACGGGTCCCACAAGCCGTTTTGAAACCATCTACTGTCTTGATTTTTCAATTCCTGCCGAACGTGCATCGCGGGTTTTACTTGCAGGGGTGAAGGCGGTAATCGGAGATAAGGGCATTCTCCCGGAACCTGTGCCGAGAGTGTTAATTGGCGGAACAAATGCCATGGGAACCGAGTATATCGTCCGGTTTTGGATGCAGGAATGGGGCGAAGGTGTGACACTAGGCGGCGCCAAAAGCCACATCAACAAAAGCGTGCTTGCGCATTTAAACCAGGCAGGAATTACACCGGCTTATCCGAAGCAAGATTTGTATTATGCCGAAATGCCGGTCCGTCACCTGGATTCAAAATCGATTGAAGATCGCACCAAATTATTAGGCAACGCAGAACTCTTTCAACCGTTGGAAGAAGGCGAATTACGCGAACTCGCCAGCAAGATGAAGCAAATAGATTTCCAAAACGGCGACAAATTAATGAAGCAGGGCGATGCTGGCAATTCAATGTTTATTTTGTCAGAGGGTCTGCTGCACGTCTTTATAAACAGCAGTCAAAATGGTAATGAGTTGAAAGTTGGTCAAATTATCCCGGGGCAGTTTTTTGGTGAGATGTCTTTGTTAACCGGCGAAATGCGGTCGGCTACAATTGTTGCCGCCACTGATGTGGTTGCCCACGAAATCACGAAAGATAACATCCAGAATTTACTTTCAAAACGAGAAGAACTTTTTGAAATGTTGAGTACTGTGATCGCTGAAAGAAAAGTCAGAAATTCTGAACAATTGGCTGCTGTTTCTGTTGAGGAAAGAATTGAGCAAACTCAAAGCATGGCCAACCAAATTATGGACAAAATGAAGTCTTTTTTCCGGGGTGTGTTTAAAGAAACTTTGAGTTAAACTTTGAATTGTCAATTTCTTGCATATCTCCCAAATATAAATACTTGCTTTCAAGCGCCTCAATGTTTAAATTTTTTCAAAACATTTATGAAATTTCTCCTAAATGAAATCTGTAATTAATGCCATCTAATTTGATGCCTAAAACCAAGTTATGAAAATTGCCCATATTTCAGATTTACATTTATCTGCCGTCGACGAGGTGGTAGCCGCCATAGAAAACAAGATTGCGGCGATTAATACAGCAGGCGTTGAGCATTTGATTATAACCGGCGACCTAACCCAAAAAGGCGAAGAGACGGAATTCCAGCTTTTCCTGGAGATTCTAAAACGGCATAATTTTGACTCTTCGGAGCGTCTCACAGTAATTCCCGGCAACCATGATTTATTTGGGTTTTTCTTCCGCAATTTCCAAATACCCAAAGATTTTTACGGGAGTTTCCATAAACTGCCGCAAACTGCTCTTCAGGTTCATAAATATAGCAAAAAAAATTATGAGGATGATCTCCGCTCATTTAATTCAATCTTTAATGGCGTTTTGGATAGGGTGATCAAATTGAGTTCGGGGGAGATTGGCGGCTTCCCATTTATTAAAGTATTAAGTGAACAAGTAGCCTTGGTAGCGCTTGAATCAAACGGTTTGTTACCCCAGCTCAATAAAAATGCAATTTGCTCCAACGGTTACATCAATCCGGTTTCCGCTGATAAAATCATGGCGCACGAAACTCTAAAAAACAAAATTAAAATTGTTTTGATGCACCACCATTTAGTGCCGGAAAGTGAAGTAACAAAAAGAAACGGTAAATGGTTTTCTGAAACCATGAAGCTAGTAAACCGGCAGGAAATTTCAGAAATTTTTAAAAAGCATGATGTTGATTTGGTTTTACACGGGCATTACCATTACCAGGAAGAATATTTCTTAGAGGATGGCGTTGTAAAAGTTGTAAATAATGGGGATAAAAATTTCTGGAGTTTAATCGATGTCAGCAATGGCAAAATTGAAACGACTTCAACTTTTAAAAACCCAATTGGGCAACAAGTCGACTCACAAAGTTTGAGCGAAAGGAGATTGGAAAATTTTTGATTTAACTGAAATTCCTGAAGTTTTTTACTCCGACGAGACCAATACACCTTTTAAGAACTGTGTTTCGTGTAACAAAAATTTGTTGGATCCGGGAACTATGTACGTGGTCGAGAAAGTAATCCGGCAATATCATAAGTTTTCTACGCACGATACCATTATTGAATATGCAATGTGTTTGAGCTGTTATGAGGAAATAGCAAGTGAGTTGTCTGAGGAATCGATGATCAAGTTAAGCGGCTATCTGGAGGCAAATGTAAAGTTTGAAAAACGACGAGAAAGATTAAGTTCGAAGGAAGAGCGGGATATAGGCGATTGGCTTTCACACTGCATTGTAAAGGGTACCGCCAAAAAGGAGTTGGAGGAATTTCAGATCGTAGGGCAGTTTGACGGCAAGCACCTTTTGCGCCACGATTTCCCATTTATAATTGGGTTTGAAGCCATCAATGAAATGAATGAATTACTCTCCAACAAAACCATCGATACTTTAAATGGGTTTCGGGATAAATTTCTTAGTCCGGATCCCGCGCTGGATGATTTGTTGAAACCGAAATTGTTGCTGTTATAATTTTACGGCAATAAAAACCGGGGCGTGTTGATAGCCCCAAGAAATTTAGTCGAGACTTACCATCGAATCAACATCTGCGCCATAATCCACACCTTTCAAACCAAACCCGAACAGTTTTAAGAATTCCTCCTGGTAGCCCTCAAAGTCCGTGAGTTCTCTGAGGTTTTCCGTAGTGATCTTACTCCAGTATCCGTCGATCACATCCTGAATTTCCTCACGCATTTCGAGGTCGTCCAAACGTAAGCGGCCGGCATCATCGGTTTCTCTGTGAGCTTCCCCATAAAGTTGTGTGGCAAACAGGCGTTGAATTTGTTCGATGGTGCCTTCGTGGCCACCCTTTTCTTTCATCACTTTATAAAGCATGGAAATATAAAGCGGCACCACCGGTATCGCAGAACTGGACTGCGTAACCAGCGCCTTCATCACAGAAACAAAAGATTTGCCGTTGTAAATTTTGAGTAATTCATTGAGCCGCGCCGAAGTACGATCGAGATCATCTTTTGCCTGACCGATGGTGCCATCCCAGTAAATCGGCCAGGTTAGCTTGGTACCAATGTAAGTATAGGAAACAGTTGTACAGCCTTCGGCTAACACACCTGCTTCGTGCAGCGCCTGCATCCACATCTCCCAGTCTTCGCCGCCCATAACTGCAACGGTGTCAGAAATTTCTTCATCTGTCGCCGGTTCAAGATGAACGTCTTTAATGATCTCTTTGTCGGTGTCCAGCGTTTTGCCATCGTAGTCCTGCCCGATAGGTTTGAGCACTGATTTTGCTACATGTCCGGTTTTGGGATGCGTTCTGCGTGGAGAGGCCAGACTATAAATCACTGCGTCAACCTGGCCCAGGTCTTTTTTGATCAGCTCGATGGTTTGCTGCTTAATTTCATCTGAGAAGGCATCACCGTTGATGCTTTTGGCGTACAGGCCTTCTGCTTTAGCAAGTTTATGAAATGCAGCAGAATTGTACCAACCGGCAGTTCCCGGCCGTTTCTCACTGGGTTCCTTCTCAAAAAATAAACCAATGGTTGCTGCCTTACCACTAAACGCAGCCGTAATTCTTGAAGCCAATCCATAACCCGTGGAAGCGCCTATCACCAAAACTTTTTTAGGTGCGCCAGCAACAGCGCCTTTATTTTTCACATAATCGATTTGTTCTTTAATATGGGCTTCACAACCTGTCGGGTGTGAAGTTAAGCAAATAAATCCCCGGATTTTCGGTT